>DATEDO010000122.1:0-23992 GCA_035281625.1 Candidatus Methylomirabilota bacterium | reverse complement strand
CAGCGGGACGTCATGCAGGAGGTCCGGGCGCGCCTGCAGAAGTACCGGGATTTCCGTGTGCTCGTCCGCAACATCCCGGGCTTCAACATCGGCGGCGGCAGCTTCGACATCGACTTCGTGATCCGCGGGCCCGACCTCGAGGCCCTCTCGCGCTACGCGGAGGAGCTGCGCACCCGAGCCATCGCCATGGGCGGCATCGCCGACCCCGATACCACCCTCCGGCTCGATCGCCCCGAGCTGCGCGTGCGCATCGACCGCGAGCGCGCGGGCGACCTGCGTGTGGACACCGAGCAGATCGCCACCGCGCTCCGCCTCATGGTGGGCGGCGACACCGAGGTGTCGCGCTTTCGCGACCCCACCATCAACGAGGACTATTTCGTGCAGCTCCGGCTCGCCGAGAAGGACCGGGGCGACCTCAGCACGATCTCGCGGCTACTCGTGTCGCGCCAAGGGGTCGAGCCGGGCGGGGAGCGCCTCGTGCGCCTCGACAACGTGGTACGGATCGCCCCGGGATACACCGCCTCCCGCATCGACCGCTCCGACCGGCAGCGCGAGGTGCGCCTCCGCGCGGGCGTGCTTCCCGGCTTCGGCCAGGCCGACCGCATCGCCGCCCTTCGCCGCGCGGTGGCCGAGATGCGCCTGCCGGCGGGCTATACCACCGCCATCTCCGGACGGGCCCGCGAGCTGGAGCGGACGTTCATCGAGTTCCTCTGGGTGTTCCTCCTGGCCGTGATCTTCATGTACATGATCCTCGCCGCCCAGTTCGAGAGCCTCATCCACCCGTTCACCATCCTGCTGTCCCTGCCCCTCTCCGTGCCGTTCGCGCTCCTGTCGCTCTGGTACACCGGCAACACGCTGAACCTCTACTCCGCCCTCGGCATCCTCGTCCTCTTCGGCGTGGTGAAGAAGAACGCCATCCTCCAGATCGACCACATGAACAATCTCCGCCGCGAGGGTCTGAGCCGCGACGAGGCCATCATGCTGGGCAATCGCGACCGGCTGCGTCCCATCCTCATGACCACCCTCGCGCTGGTGGCGGGGATGCTGCCCCTCTGGGCCGGGACCGGGCCCGGCGCCGAGGAGCGGCGCGCCATCGCGGTGGTGGTGGTGGGCGGACAGACGCTGTCCTTGCTGCTGACGCTCCTGGTGACCCCGGTGGCGTACTCGATCTTCGAGGACTTCGCGCGGGTCCTCGGCCGGGTGCCCGAGTTCTCGCGCCAGCGCGCCACCGCGCGCCCGCGCCGCTGGCGCCGCCGGGCCACCGACCCCGGGCGCTCCTGAGCGAGGCGGCGATGGAGCTCGAGTTCCTGAACTTCTCCGCGGCGCCGCCGCCCCCACCCACCGCCGCCTACAGCCACGCCGTCCGGTGCGGGGACTTCCTCTTCGTGACCGGGCAGCTCGGCGTCGACCCCGCCACCAACGCGCTCGTGCCCGGGGGCACGGTCGCCCAGACCCGACAGGTGATGAAGAATCTCGAGACCGTGCTGCGGGGCGCGGGCACTCGCCTCGACCGGGCGGTGATGGTCCGCATCTACCTCACGAGCTTCGACGACTATCCCGCGGTCAACGCAGAATACGCGCGGCACTTCGCGCCGGGGCGCCTGCCCGCCCGCACCACCGTGGGCGTGACCGCGCTGGCCCTGGGCGGAAGCGTGGAGATCGACCTCATCGTCCGGCTCTGAGTCAGGAGGTGCGCCGATGCGGCGGCTCGCTCCGCTCCTGCTCACCATCCTGCTGCTGATCGCCCGCGATAGCCCCGCCCAGCCGCCGCCGCAGTGCCCGGAGCTGCCGTTGTTCGTGCTGGTGCCGTTCAACTATCCCTGCATCATCCATCCCCGCGTCTGCCGCACCGACTACGGTCTTTGCCGGCTCGGGCCGGGCTCCCTTCCCGGCGGGCCGTGCCACTGCCGAACCTACAGTGGTGTCTGGGTCCCCGGCGTGTGCATCCGGTAGCCCGGAGGACGTCGGATCGCGGACCAGGGGATCCGCGATCACCGAGAGGCTGAGGGCGGTGTAGCCCACCATCAGCGCGGTGAGGGGCAGGGCGGCCAGGGCCGCCCGGCGCGGCGCCGGGACCACGTGCAGCATGAGCCGGTGGGCCAGCCAGATCGACATCACGTGGCCGGCCACCACCGCGCCCACCGCCACGTACCACTCGAAGCGCGCGCCCACGAGCGCGACGTTCGGCGTCCAGGCCGCGGTGCCGAAGAGATCCCAGTCCCGCCCCAAGGGATCCGAGGCGAGCGGAATCAGCTCTTGCCCCCGCACGAGGAGATAGCCGAGGTTGTGCGCCACGTGATAGGCGACCGCGATGGGCACCAGGGTCAGTGCGATCCGAGGTCCCAGCGAGAGGGCGGCATCCGCCCCCACCAGGCGCCGGGTCAACCGCCACGCCATTCCATACGCGGCGAGGAGGGCCAGCCACACCCCGAGCAGGCCCACGGTGGCGAGCACGGTGCCCTCGCGGTCGAGCGCGCGCATCGGTGACGCATCCAGCGCGCCCTCGAGCAGCCGCCAGAGGCGGGTGCCCAGCAAGCCGTCGAAGAGCACCGTGGCGAGCATGGCGATGACGAACGCGGCTCTGCCCGGCGCCGGGGGCACAGGATCGAGGAGGCCTCGTCCGAGCGGGCGTACGCGCAGCCCGTGGCCGCCCGGCTCCGCGATGAGCGGCGCGAAGCGCCCCAGCGTGGCGAAGTAGCGGGCGAAGGGGTCGGCGCGCGACTGCCACGTGTCGGCGCCGAGGCACACCATGCCCGCGAAGGTGAACGCGGTCCAGCCCAGCGCCAGGATGGCCAGGGATCGCGGCAGGGAGGCCTCGCTCCAGACGAGCTCGCACCACGCGAAGACCAGCAGCAGGAGCCCGGCGGGCCACAGGCCGAGGCGGCGGGGGTAGGCCCAGGCGAGGGTGAGGCGCCGCCCGGCCACGCGTCGGGCGAGCGCGTCGGCGGCGTCGTAGAGGCTCCGCCAGGGATCGAGAGCCGGCCAGATGTCACCGGCCAAGGCCACCACGAAGGAGAGCCCGATCCACCAGCCAACCCAGACCAGGGTCGGCGCGATGTTCCGTACAGGATGTTGATCTCCGGCCAGGCCCGCCCAGATAGCCAGGAGCAAGAGCCCGACGCCGACGAGGCGAGCGAGCCCGCGGAGCCACCGCCCGATCCCGCCCAGCGGTAGCACGAGACCGCGGCGTCGCGCGACGGAGGCGCGACCTCCCGCGACCAGCGCGGTGACGAGGAAGGACAGCGCCACCGTGGCGGTGGCGCCGATGATGAAGTGGGCCAGGGGGGCGGGGAGATCGTAGCGCTCCCCCACCCCGTGAGCGGCCGCGGCCCCCGGCAGGCCCGCCGCCACCGCGGCGAGGCCGGCCGCAACCCCTCGCGCCATCGCGTCAGTCCCTCGGCGTCCGGCGCGGATTATAATCGCGGCGACGCTGACGCGCCCTCGCGCGCGAAAGGGGGTGAGCCCATGGCCAAAGGCATGAACATGCGGAAGGAGAAGAAGAAGCCGAAGAAGTCGAAGTCGAAGTAGGGGCGGCTAGCCTCCCGCGGCCTCGCAAGCGGCGAAGCGCTCCAGGTGATGCTCGGCGTCGCCGAAGGCCTGCGCGATCACGGTCAGTCGCCGGAAGGTGTGACTGACCTTGAGCTCGTCGGTCATGCCCATGCCGCCGTGCATCTGCACCGCCTCCTGGCTCACGTGCCGGCAGGCGTCGGCGACTTTGATCTTCGCGGCGGAGATCACGCGCCGCCGCTCCGCGGGGCCGGCGGTATCCACCTTCACGCAGGCCAGGCACGCCATCGAGCGCGCCTGCTCGTAGCTGATCACCATGTCCACCATGCGATGCTGCAGGGCCTGGAAGCTGCCGATGGGCACGCCGAACTGCCGCCGGGTCTTCAGGTATTCCAGCGTGGTGTCGTTGGCGTAGCGGATGCAGCCTACCGCCTCCGCGCAGAGGAGCGCGGTGGCGTAGTCTGCGACCTCCTCGATCAGGGGCAGGGCCTGACCCTCCGCGCCCAGCAGGGCGTCGCGCCCGACCGCCACGTCGGAGAGGTAGACATCGGCCGCCCGCTGCTCGTCGATGGTGCGGTACTCCTTCACGGTGACGCCGCGGGCGGCGCGGTCCACGAGGAAGAGGCTCACCCCGCCGGTGTCGGTGTCGCCGCCGGAGGTGCGTGCGGACACCACCAGGGTCTGCGCGGCGCCGGCGTGGAGCACCGCGCGCTTGTCGCCTTCGAGCACCCAGCCGTCGCCGGACTTCTTCGCCCGCGCGCCCACATGGCGGAGCTCGTAGCGGGCGCCCGCTTCGGTGTGGGCGAAGGCCAGGCGCTGCTGGCCCTGGATCAGCGCGGGGAGGATCCGCTTCCGCTGAGCATCCGAGCCGGCCCGGTGCACGAGCCGGCCCGCGATGCCGACATTGGTGAGATACGGCTCCACCACCAGCGCCTCGCCGAGCGCCTCCATCACCAGCATCACGTCGACCGCGTTGCCCCCGAAGCCGCCATGCGCCTCGGGGAACGGCAGCCCCAGGAGCCCCATCTCGGCGAGGGCGCCCCAGACCTTCTCGCTCCAGCCGGGGCCCGAGGCCACGATCTTGCTGCGGGTGTCGAAGGAGTAGTCGTTGGCGAGATACTTCCGCAGGCTGTCGCCGAGGAGCTGCTGCTCGTCGCTGAGCTCGAAGTTCATCGCCCTACAGTCCCAGCGTCGCCTTGGCGATGATGTTGCGCTGGATCTCGTTGGACCCGGCGTAGATCGTCGCCTTGCGCATGTTGCAGTAGCGCGGCGCCAGCCGCGCGGTGAAGTGATCGAAGTCCATCGCGTCCACGGGGCGATAGGCCTGGGCGAGCGGGCCCGCCGCCTGCATCATCAGCTCGGTGATCGATTGCTGGATCTCCGTGCCCTTGATCTTGAGCATGGAGACGTCGGCGCCGGGGGGCTTGCCACTGCGGCGCATCTGGTCGAGGAAGCGCAGGTTGGTGATCTCCAGCGCCATCAGCTCCACCTCGACCCGCGTGAGGCGGTCACGGAAGCGCGGGTCCTCGAGCAGGGGCTTGCCGTGCTTGGTGTGGTGGGCGGCCAGCTCCTTGAGGCGGGCGAGCTCGCGCTTGGAGGCCCCGATGCGGCCGGTGCCCATGCGCTCGTAGCCCAGGAGGTACTTGGCCACCGTCCAGCCCTTGCCCTCTTCGTGCACGAGCTGCTCGGCGGGCACCGTGACGTCGTCGAAGAACACCTCGTTGGTCTCGTGGCCGCCATCCATCAAGATGATTGGTCTGACGGTGATGCCGGGGCTCTTCATGTCGATCAAGAGGAACGAGATCCCGTCCTGGCGCTTGGCCGGCGAGGGATCGGTACGCACGAGGCAGAAGATCCAGTCGGCGTGATGCGCGAGCGTGGTCCAGATCTTCTGCCCCGTCACCACATAGTGGTCGCCCTGGCGGACGGCCCTGGTCTTGAGCGAGGCGAGGTCGGAGCCCGAGCCGGGCTCGGAATAGCCCTGGCACCAGAAGTCCTCGCCGTTGTAGATGCGGGGCAGGAAGCGCTGCTTCTGCGCGTCGGTGCCGAAGCGGAGGAGCACCGGCGCGCACATGCGGAGCCCGAACGCGACCAGCGGCGGGGTCGCCGCGTAGCCGCACTCCTCCTCGAAGATGTAGCGCTGGGTGACGCTCCAGCCGGTGCCGCCCCATTCCGTCGGCCAGTCGGGGGCGACCCAGCCCTTCCGGGCGAGGATGCGGTGCCAGCTCAGGAGATCCTCCTTGCCGAGCTCCTGGTAGCTCTCGACCTTCTGGCGAAGGTCGGCCGGGAGGTTCGCGCGCAGCCACGTCCGCACCTCGTCGCGAAACGCCAGCTCTTCGGTGGAGTAGTTGAGATCCATGCCGTCTCCTCTTACGCGTGGTGACGCAGGAAGCCTTCGATCATCCCGTTCACCTGCTCGGGGGCCTCCATCATGTTGAAGTGACCGGCCCCGACCGTCCACCCGTTCACCACGGTGGGCAGCCACTCCGACATCTGATGCGGAGGATTGAGCGGCGGTGTGGCCGCGATGTGCAGCGCGGGCACCTTGCAGCGCGCCGCGGCCTTGACGCCCTCGAAGCCGAGGATGCCCCGCATCGCCGCGGACGCGACGTGCGCGGGGGCAGCCATCATCACGGCGAGGACGCGGTCGACCAGAGCCTTGTCGGAGGTGGGGAGGAAGAGCCGCTCCGCGATGAACTGCCGCCGCGGCCCTTGATCGCCCGCCTCGATGGCCCCCACGAGCGCTTCGATGCCGGCCTTGAGCTCGGGCGGGAAGGCCAGGGGCGCGGGGTCCACCATGACGATGCCCGCGACCTTTTCGGGATAGGCGGCGCCGAGCTGCAGCACCGTGATGCCGCCCATGCTATGGCCCACCGCGATGACACGGCCGAGGCCGAGCGTGTCGATCAGGTATGCGATGTCGTCGGCGTAGGCCGAGATCGGATAGGGGCCCTGCGGCTTATCGCTCTGGCCGTGACCTCGCAGGTCGATCGAAACAACCCGGTGGCGCTTGCCGAAATATTCGGCCTGGGGCGCGAAGAACGACCGATCGCAGGTCCAGCCGTGGACGAACACGAAGGCGGGACTTCCGGTCCCTCGCTCCTCGTAGGCCAGGGTGATGCCATCGCGCGTGATGGTCGGCATGGTGTGGCCCTCCTCCCGCCCGTGGCCGCGGCCCCATCGCCGCGGCGCCCGGGGAGGGCCTCACCATATCACCTTTGGCTGGACCGGAGCGGCCGCCGGAGGGGCCAGGAAAAGCCGCGCGCGGGGGCCGGGCGCCCGGGCTGGGGACTCGCCTGGGGCTCCCGGCGTGGGCGCGTCTCCTTTCGCGCCGTCCGCGGGCGCGTCATCCGGATGAACAGGAGCTGCTCGACGAGCAGCCACAACGGAAGCGAGAGCAGCACCACATACGCGATCAGCTCTTCCATCGCCATGCTCGGCCCTCCCATGCCGGCGCAGCCGGTGCGGATGTCATGCCAGCGCCGCGCGACAGCGGAATGACGCCGCGACGAAGACTTAGGGACGCCCGCGTGACGATGGGCGCCATGCCTGCCCGGCAGGCCGCCCGAGGCTCGGGCTCCTCGCCGCGTCGCGGGCTCGCTCGGGATTCCACCCGAAAGGCCGGATGCGTCCGTATACCCGCACGACATGACGGCACCGGCCGAGATGACGCGCACCGATGGCGCCGTATCGCGCGCGGGGGCGTTTCGCCGGCTCACCTGGTCCAACATGGCGGCCCAGGCCGCGGAGCAGATCGGCCTGGCCGCCGCGCCGATGGTGGCGGTGCTCGCGCTCGGTGCGGGCGCGGGCGAGACGGGCCTGCTCTCCGCGGCACAGACCCTGCCCTTTCTCCTGCTCTCCTTGCCGCTGGGCGTGCTCGCCGACCGCGTGGCGCGGCGCCGGCTCATGACGCTTGCCGAGGCATCGCGCGCGGTGGCGCTCGCAGCGCTGCCCTTGTTGAGTGCGCTCGGCTGGCTCTCGGTGCCGGCGCTCGCCGTCATCGGCTTCGCGGCGGCCACCGGCACCGTGGCCTACAGCGTGGCCGCGCCCGCGCTCGTACCGACGCTCGTACCGCGGACAGGGCTGGCCGCCGCGAACGGCCGGCTCGAGCTGGCGCGCAGCGTGGCGTTTGCGGGCGGACCCGGCCTGGCCGGCGCGCTCGTGTCGTGGGCAGGCGGCTCCGTCGCCTTCGTGGTCGCCGCCGCGCTGTCCGCGCTCGCGGTGGCACTGCTCGCCGCCGTGCCCGAGCCGCCGCGTCTTCCGCAGCCCGAGCGACATCCCCTGCGCGCGCTCCAGGAAGGCGCCGCGTTCGCATGGACGCATCGGCTCCTCCGCCCCGTGCTCCTCACCGCGGTGGTGTGGAATTGCTCGTGGTTCGTGCTCCAGGCCGCCTACGTGCCCTATGCGGTGCGCCGGCTCGGTCTGGAGGCGTCCGGGATCGGCGCCACGCTGGCGTGCTACGGCGGCGGCATGCTGGTGGGCGCGGTGCTGGCGCCACGGCTCATGCGGCGCATGACGTTCGGCGCGGCGATCAGCGCGGGGCCGCTGGTGTCCGTGGCGGCGGCCGTGTGCATGGCGGCGACGATCGGGCTTCCATGGCCCGCGCTCGCCGGCGCCGGCTTCTTCCTCTTCGGCGCCGGGCCACTCCTCTGGACCATCGCCCAGATCACGCTTCGCCAGACGGTGACGCCCGAGCCCATGCTCGGCCGCGTGTCCGCGCTGGTCATGACGGGGTCGACGGGGGCGCGTCCGATCGGAGCCGCCCTGGGCGGCGTCATCGGCGTCGCGTGCGGCCTCGAGTGCGCGGTGATCGTGAGCGCGCTGGGCTTCCTCGTCCAGGCACTGCTGATCCTGGGCTCGCCGCTGCCGCGCCTGGAGGTCGTGCCCGACGAGCCCGCGCGCGCGTAGAGCCCTCGCGGCCCGATCGCCGGAGGGCGAGAAGCACCCCCTTGACCGTGGGCATGTCTTCCCTATGCTCTGGGCATGGCCGGCCGGGTGGAAGGCAAGGTCGCGCTCATCAGCGGCGCCGCGCGAGGGATCGGCGCGGCCACGGCGCGCCTCTTCGCTCAGGAAGGCGCCCGCGTCCTGATCGGCGATCTGCTCGACGCGGACGCGCGCGGGGTGGAGGCCGAGATCACGCGCGGGGGCGGCCAGGCCACCTTCATGCACCTGGACGTCACCCGCGAGGCGGACTGGACGGCCGCCGTGGCGGACGCGGAGCGCCGCTTCGGCCGGCTCGACGTGCTCGTCAACAACGCCGGCATCGGCGGCGCGGGGCGGCTGGAGGAGACTTCTCGCGAGGAGTGGAGCCGCGTGATGGAGGTGAACGCCACCGGCGTCTTCCTCGGGACCAGGGCCGCCATCCCCGCCCTGCGGCGCGCCGGCGCGGGAGCCATCGTCAACATCTCGTCCCAGCTCGGACTGGTGGGGATGGAGGACAGCAGCCCCCAGTACCAGGCCTCGAAGGGCGCGGTGCGTCTCCTCACCAAGCTCACCGCGCTCCAGTACGCGAAGGAAGGCATTCGCGCCAACTCCGTGCACCCCGGCCCCATCGTGACGCCGATGACGGAGAAGCGGCGGGCGGATCCCGCGACCCGCGCGCGAATGGTCTCGCGCATCCCGCTCGGCCGCTACGGGGAGGCCGCGGAGATCGCCTACGGCGTGCTCTATCTCGCCTCCGACGAGGCGCGCTTCGTCACCGGGAGCGAGCTGGTCATCGACGGCGGCTGGACCGCCCAGTGAAGTCATTCGCGCGAAGAGGAGGATGCATGCTCACACTGATCGCCGCGCTGACGACTCTCATGCTGGTGACGCCGGCGGCAGCGCAGGTCCAGATCGATATCGGCATTCGGCTTCCGGCCCCGCCTCAGCTCGTCATCGTGCCCGAGGTGCGCGCCGTCCAGTACGTCCCCACCGTGCCCTCGAATCTGTTCTTCTACGACGGGCAATACTGGGCGTTCGTCAACGGCACCTGGCACGTGAGCCGGGTACACACCGGCCCCTGGGTCGTGGTCGCGCCCGTCTTCGTGCCGCGCCCCATCTTGCTCGTGCCGGTGAGCTACTATCGCGTGCCGCCCGGGCACTGGAAGCAGTGGCAGCGCGGCGGGCCACCGCACTGGGCTCACGAATGGGGACGCGAGTGGGCCGACAAGCGCCAGTGGCAGGACCGCGACCGCGACCACGACAAGCGTGGCAAGGGCGCCCGGAGCGACAAGGACGACGAGCGAGGCAAGGGCAAGGGGCGCGGCGAGGGGCGCGGGAAGGGTGAGGGACCCGGCCGCGGGAAAGGCCATTGACCCACGCGTGAAGAAGCGCCCCAACTTCCTCGTCATCCTGATCGACGACCTCCGCTACGACGAGTTCGGCGCGGGCGGGCATCCCTACATGAAGACGCCCCACATCGACCGGCTCGCCCGCGAGGGCGCGCTGTTCGAGCGCGCGTTCCACACCACACCGATCTGCTCGCCCAACCGCGCGTCCATCCTCACCGGCCAGTACGCGAGCCGCCACGGCATCATCGACAACGTGGCCCGCGACGCGGCGAGCCATCGCCTGCCCAACTATCACCTCGAGCTGCAGCGCCTCGGCTACGTCACCGCGCACATCGGCAAGTGGCACATGGGCAATGACGGCCGCCCGCGCCCCGGCTACGACCACTGGGTGGCCTTCGACGGCCACGGGCGCATCGTCGATCCGCGCCTCTGTCACGACGGCGACTACGTTGACCATACGGGCTACATCACCGACATCCTCAACGAGCTCGCCGTCGAGTTCGTCACCAAGGACCATGGGCGACCGTGGTCGCTCTTCCTCGCTCACAAGGCGGTGCACCCCGACGCCGCTCAGGCCTCCGACGGCACGCTCGTCATCGGGTCGGCCGGGGGCTATCGCGTGGCCGATCGCCATCAGGACCTCTATCGAGACGACGTCTTCCCCCGCAAGCCGAACATGCTGAGTCCAGCGGAGGTCGTCAAGGACAAGCCCGCCTGGGCGGAGGCGTTCGACCTCAAGCAGTCGAAGGGCTCTCGCGCCGTGCTCGATCGCCTCCACGCCGGCGAGCAGGAGGAGATCCGGCTCCGCGCGCGCATGATGGCCTCGGTGGACGAGGGCGTGGGCCAGCTCCTCGACGCGCTGGAGCGCCGCGGCCCGCTCGACGACACCGTCATCGTGTTCCTCGGGGACAACGGCTACTTCTTCGGCGAGCACGGCCTCGGACCGGAGCGGCGCTTCGCCTACGAGGAAGGCATCCGGTCGCCCTTCCTCGTGCGCTACCCTCGGCGGGTGCGCGCGGGCTCGCGCGCGAAGGACCTCGTGATCGGCCAGGACATCGCCCCCACCCTGCTCGAGCTCGCCGGCGGCAAGCCCGGGCCGCAGGTGCAGGGCCGCTCGCTCCTTCCTCTCTTCGCGGGCCGGCGCGTCGGGTGGCGCAAGTCATTCCTCGCGGAGTACTGGGCGGAGAGCGCCATGCCCTGGCTCGTGGGCATGAGCTACAAGGCCGTGCGCACCGACCGCTACAAATACATCCACTGGGTCAATCGCGGACGCGACGGCGAGCTCGATGAGCTCTACGATCTCGACCGCGACCCCTACGAGATCAAGAACCTCAACCGCTCGAAGGCGCACGCGGGCGTGCGGCAGCGGCTCCGGCGCGAGCTGGCGAAGCTGACCGCGACCGCGCTGGGATTGTAGCGGGCGCCGGCGGGTGAGCCCTACCGCCGGCGCCATCGCTTCGAGTTCAGGATTTCTTCGTTTGCTTGGCGGCCGCTGCGACCCGAACGCGTTTGACGAGCCGCGCGGCCTTCGCACGACGGGCATCAGGAGAAGGATGTGGTACGGCCATCTTGGCCTCCTTTCTGGATCCGCTTGACGCCGGATCCACTCACGAGGACCCCTCAAGATCCCGGCTGGTGAGGGTGAGCCGTCGACGTGTCGGCGAGGGCAATGCCGCGCGGAGCATTCGGCCGAGGTTCCAGCCATGACGTCGAAGCTGGCGTGCCTCTCGCTCTTCTTCAGCTCGTTCGTGGTTCAGGATCCGCATGATAGCGCGCCGCGAGTGCCATTGGCCGCGCCCGATGCCGGGACACATCTCCTTCGCACGCTTCCAGGCCGAACGATCCTCGGCCACATAGCCGACGAGAGGCGACCGGGCACACACCTCGGGCTTCACGGATTGGAGAACACACTCGTTGCCCCTGAGGAACGTGCAGCGTCCAGACGGGGGAACGCGCAAGAAGATCTGTGGTGCTTCCAAGACGCCGCCCGGGTACGCGATGGTCTCGCGCACATGCCGCCCGTACCGCCTCACGAAGCGGCCGATGGAAAGGCCCAGGTGGCGACTGATCCGGGACACGTCCCGAGGTGAGAGCGGAAGGTCGGAACGCAGCGAACGGCAGCACTCGCCGCATCGGGTGCACTGGAATCTGATCCCCTTCTCGAACGCCGCGATCATCCGTCTACGCCTCTTGGCTCAGGATGCGAATGTGCGCGATGTACTGAACGGTCGGAACCACCGCTTCCCCGGTGAGCGACCACAGGATCTGACGGTCCTCCTCGCCAAGGACTGGCGCCGGGACGTTCGAGAGCGAGGCAGGACTACCTCCCTCAGTCCGCAAGAACGTGACCAGCGCCCCACGATCGAAACGGCAGCGCTTGGGCGCCTCCGCATAGAAGACGACCTTCTCCGTGGGATAGGGAGTCGCGAAGCCAGCGGCGCTGCCCTTCTCGGTGAAGGCGGCTTTCTCCGTGCCGGTGGTGAGGACGGTACAGCTGTAGGTGAGCGTTTCGCCCGGCCCGAGGGCAGGCTCGACGCGCGGACGCCAGTAAATTCGCGTCAGGTCGGTGGCGACACCGTCGATGCGAGAAGTCCGGATGACCCCGTACGAGCATTGCTCGAGAGTGGCGGCAAAGATCTTGCTCTCCTTCCCGACCACACGCGCGTCTACCTTCGAGCGCCGGCGCAAGTCCTCGGCATCCGGCACGAAGAAGCTGATGGAGTCCGGCAACAGCACATTCACGCCGAACCGGGTGCCGTTGTGCACCGTGTAGCGGATCTCGATACGGAAGTCACCGTCTTCGTTCAGATACTGATGGCGATGTTCGAGCGAGATCAGCTCGAGACCGAACGCTCCCGAAGCGGGCTCACGGGGGAGAACCGCCGTGACCGCGGCGGCGGGCGCCTCGCTTACGAAGTACTTGGCCCAGAAATCGACCAGCAACTCGTGGGCGGGGTGGCGCAGCCCATCCGGCTTCACCGCGGAAAAATGATCTGTCCCACGAAGAAGGACTGGTGCGCCGAAATACCGCCCGGCCGATTCAGCGGTGACGACCTGGAGGCGGTCGGGCCACCACTTTCGGTGAAAGATGAAGTGATTCTCGTACGCCTCGACCCCCACCAGGTTCGGGATCCGCCGCTCGTTCACGAGCGTCTTGAAGCGAGCATCGAGGTCTCGCAAACTCCAGCTGCCCCACTCGAGCTGCGCTCCGAGCTGCTGATAGTAGAAGTCCGTAAGCCAGTGGAGACGGTCGGCCAGATCAGACCCGTAGGACGGGGATGCTATCAGCACGAGTCCGACCTTCTTCTGCCGAAATGCTTCGTACTGACTCTCAAGCAGGTAGCGGACCACGATCCCGCCGGTGCTGTGACAGACAAATATGATGCGCGGCTTGGATATGACCGCGGGCGTGCCGTGCTCGTCCACTCGATTCATCGCCGCGAAGAGTTCCGCGGCGCAGTCTTTGATCTCGTACGGTCCCGCATCGACCCCGGTGTAGTATCCTCCCAGAAAGATCGAAGGATCCCCGAAACGCCGATCGGTCCTCACCAGCTCGGGCCAGTACGTATTCTTCCGGCTGTCGTGAGCATCCTCGTAGAACCAGCACGATCGACTGTCGGACAGGATCCCGTGCACAAACACAAGGGCGGCCGACGACGGTGTGTAGTGGTACCAGACATTGTTCTGGCGGGCCGGCGGGAGAGCCGGCGTACTCGTCAGCAAGACGCTGCCCTTTGCATGCTTGCCGCGCATTCTATTGGCTGGCGAAGCGGCGGGTCAACCATAGATCAAGGCACATAGATCAAGGCAGCCCGGGCGCGGAGCGGAGGGGGCATCAGTCATGGCGATAGACACGAAGGCGGCGATCGTGACGGGCGCGGCGAGCGGCTTGGGCCGCGCCATGGCGCTGGGCCTGGTGGGCAGCGGGATCAACGTGGTGGCGGTGGATCGCGACACGGCGGGGCTGGCCACGCTCGAGCCCGCGGGGGTCGGGCGCACCGGCGCGGTGCTCCCGCACACCGCCGATCTCGCCCGGCCGGATTCCTTCGAGGCCATCACGGCCGCCGCGCTGAGAGAGTTCGGGCGCATCGACGTGCTGGTGAACAATGCGGGGATCGGCCAGGCCTCGGTCAAGGCGGACCAGCGCCGCAATCCCATCCGCTTCTGGGACATCACGCCCGAGCAGTGGAACCGCTTCGTCACCGTGAACGCCACCGGGCCCATCATGATGGCGCGCGCGGTGGTGCCGCACATGCTGCGTGCGCGGCAGGGACGTGTCATCACCGTGACCACGAGCCTCGGCACCATGGTGCGCGAGGGCTATCTCCTCTACGGCTCCAGCAAGGCCGCCGCCGAGTCGGCCATGGCCGTGCTGGCCGCCGACCTCGAGGGCACCGGCGTCACGTCGAACATCCTCGTCCCGGGCGGCGTCACCAACACGCCCCTCGTGGGCGACGAGGCGGGCGACCGGGCCAAGATGCTCCAACCCGACATCATGGTGCCTCCGCTGCTCTGGCTGGTGTCGGACGCCGCCGCCGGCGTGAACGGGCGGCGCTTCATCGCCGCGGACTGGGATCGGTCGCTGCCCGATGCGCAGGCGGCGGAGAAGGCGGGCGCGCCCATCGCCTGGCGCAGCATCGCGCGGATGCCGATCGAGCCGCGCTAGGCGGAGGTGCCACGGCGGTACAGGACCTTGAGCCACGGCGGAGCCACGAAGGTCGTGATCATCACGACCGCCACCAGGGCCGAGTAAAGCTCTTCGCCAAGGACCCCGGCCGCGAGGCCCGCCCCCGCGAAGATCAGGCCTACCTCTCCTCGGGGCACCATGCCGACCGCGACCGGCCAGCGCCTCACGCCCGGCTGGAACACCGCGAGCCCGGCCGCGAGCTTCGTCAGGATGGCCAAGACCGCCAGCCCCATGGTCAAGGCGAACGCGCCGCCCCCGAACGGATTCAACGCCGATGGGTCGACCTTCATGCCGACGAGCACGAAGAAGATCGGAACGAGGAGATCGGCGATCGGCCGGATCCGCTCCTGAATGGCCTCGCTCCGCTCGCTGCTTGCCACGATCAGCCCCGCTGCGAACGCTCCCACGATGGTGGCCAAGCCGATCACGTCAGCCACCGCGGCCAAGAGCACCGCGAACAGCACGGCGGCCACGATCAACGTGCCCCGCGCCTGCATACGATCGATGAGCGGGAGAAGCCGCGGGGCGAGCCGGATACCGATCACGATGGCCAAGACGAGAAAGCCGATCGCTTTTACCGCGAGGAAGGCGACGGCCGCGCTCGACACGCTACCGACCTGGGCCACTCCGGTGACGACGGCGAGGACGATCAGACCGAGCACATCGTCGGCGACGGCCGCGCCCAGCACCACCCTTGCCGCCGCGTCCTTGAGCCGGTCCAGGTCGGCGAGCACCCGCGCCGTCACTCCGACGCTCGTCGCGGTGAGCGTCGCGCCGACGAACACCGCGAGCATCGGGGGGTGGCCCAGCGCAGCCATGAGCGCGTAGCCCGCGACAAAGGGAGCCACGATGCCGACCAGCGCGACCACGCTGGCCTGAATGCCCGCCCGCATGAGGTCTCCGAGATCCGAATCGAGGCCGACCTCGAAGAGCAAGATCAGGACACCGATCTCGGCCAACGCGTGCAGCGCGGGTGACTCGTGCACGAGCCCCAGGACGCCCGGCCCGATGA
The DNA here is from genome assembly GCA_035281625.1 of Candidatus Methylomirabilota bacterium. Lineage (GTDB taxonomy): Bacteria > Methylomirabilota > Methylomirabilia > Rokubacteriales > CSP1-6 > DASRWT01. Next base: position 8,514 of record DATEDO010000122.1, on the reverse strand, counting down.
TCACGCCGGCAAGCAGCTCCCCCAGGACCGCGGTTTGGCCCAATCGCTCCATGACCTCGCCGGCCACCTTGGCGGCGAGCCACACGACGACCAGGCCGAGCAGCAGCTCACGCACTTCCATGCTTCACGTCTATCTTTTCGCCCCGATATCGAGCGTGATCTGACAATAGGATCCGCCGGCGGATCGGTCGACGTATGTCCCCGACAGGGGAGCCAGCACTCGGACTTGCGTGGAACGCGGGCGGGCTAGTGAGGGTCTTCGGAGACGGGCAGACGAGCGCACTCGGCGCGGGGGGGCGAGGGCTTTCCGGCGCGCGCCTGCCACACGACATGGCTAACCCGCGGCAGCCGCGGGGGAAGAATCGCCCGCGGCTCCGACAGCATCGGAACGTGGCCCGCCATGGCGGGCGTGATGGCGGGACCCGTCGCGAGGCGGACCCTGCCGCCATGGGTCCCCTCGACGGAGTCCCCGGCGTCGAACACGAACGCGCCGGGCATGGCCGGGAGCGACAGGTCGAACACGACGTACACGAGCAGGGCGCCCAGAAGGACCCGCCACTTCATGCGGGGATTGTACCTCGAAAGAAGGATTGGAACCTCAGTGGTAGGCTTGGTCGCATGCTACGGCTGCTTGGCGCGCTGATCATCGTGTTCGCGCTGTTCGGGCTGCCGGGCGGAGCCGCAGCCCAGGAGCTGGTGCTATCCGTCGCGGTGAGCCTCAAGGAGGCCGTGGAGGAGCTCGGGCGTGAGTTCAGGACGGGCCGGCCCGGCGTAACCCTGCGCTACAGCTTCGGCGCCTCGGGCGATCTGCAGAAGCAGATCGAGGCGGGGGCGCCGGTGGACGTGTTCCTGTCCGCCGCCCAGCGGCAGATGGACGAGCTCGACAAGCAGAAGCTCATCGTGACGGAGACCCGTCGCAACTTCGCGCGCAACATCCTTGCCGTGGTGAAGCCCGCCGACTCACCCGTGGATCTCACGAAGGCGGCCGATCTGCTGGAGTCCCGCGTGGGACGCATCGTGATCGGCAATCCCAAGACGGTGCCTGCGGGGCAGTACGCCGAGGAGAGCCTGCGGGCGCTCGGCCTCTGGGAGCGGCTCCAGCCCAAGCTCGTCTTCGCCGAGAACGTGCGCCAGGCGCTGGACTACGTGGCGCGGGGCGAGGTGGAGGCCGGGTTCGTCTACACCACCGACGCCGCCGCCCGCGCCCAGGGCGTGAAGGAGGCCTTCCGCCTCCCGGAGGATAGCTACCGCCCCGTCGTCTATCCGGGTGCGGTGGTCGCGGGATCGAAGCAGCCGGCGCTGGCGCGGGCCTTCCTCGGTCTCCTCGTGGGCGAGCGAGGCCGCGCGGTGCTCGCGCGCTTCGGCTTTCAGCCGCCGCCGGTCGGCGCGCGCTGACACCCACTCGCACTGCGCCATCACACCTGCAGTTACGTGGTGCCGGGAGCGGGAATCGAACCCGCATGGGCTTGCGCCCAGAGGTTTTTGAGACCTCCGCGTCTGCCAGTTCCGCCATCCCGGCGTAGGAATACCGCTCGGTCAGTGTAGCGCATCCACCCTGTAAACTCCCCGTCCACGCCCCCCGTCCTATCTCGTGTGACCGACCGGAATCATTGATCCCTCGACCAATCACGAGAAAAGGAGCCAGGAGATGAAGACGCGCACGCTGTCCCTGACGCTAGCTGCCGCCGCGGCCGCGCTGAGCCTCGGCGCCGCCGCTCCCGCGTTCGCCGACTCCTACGAGCAGATCACCGACCGGCGGCAGGATCGCCAGGAAGACCGCATCGACCAGGGCATCAAGTCGGGCGAGCTCAATCGCCGCGAGGCAACCCGCCTCGAGCGGGGCCAGGCCCACGTCAACCGCATGGAGAATCGCGCGCTCGCCGATGGGCATGTCAGCCGAGGCGAATTCCGGCGCATCGAAGAGGCGCAGACCGTGCAGAGTCACCGCATCTACCGCCAGAAGCACGACCGGCAGCATCGCCTCCGGTAGGAAGCTCGCGGCCCCGCCGCGCCGCGCGAGCCCGCAAGTATTGGCCATCCTTGACAGAACGGGACGCGGTCAGTATCCTGACCGGTGCGGTGGGGCTGTAGCTCAGTTGGGAGAGCACAAGGCTGGCAGTCTTGGGGTCAGGGGTTCGAGCCCCCTCAGCTCCACCAACTCTTGACGCGGGGTTACGAGGCGACTCGTAGCCCCGCGTTCCTCTTCGAGGACGAGCGTGCTCGCGGCGAGCAAGGAGGGTTCCGACCATGCCGATGACCTCCACGCACCTCGTGCTCGGCTTTCTCGCCGGCGCGCTCTCGCATCTGATCTTCCAGGGCGCGCTCGGCAGCGTTCTCTATGCCGCAGGTCTGCTGCCGGGTCTGACCTGGAGCCTCGTGCCGGTGCCGCCCCTCGGCGTACCGAAGACCCTCTCGCTCGCGTTCTGGGCCGGACTCTGGGGAGTGGTCTACGCCGTGATCGAGCGGCGCCTCACCGCTCGCTTCGGGTGGTGGATGGGCGGGCTCGTCTTCGGCGTCGCCCCTCTCCTCGCGCACTGGTTCGTCGCCCAGCCTTTGAAGGGCTTGGGCATCGGGGGCGGCTTCCATCCGGGGATGGTGCCCATCGAGATCGCCTTTCACCTGGTGTTCGGCATCGGCACGGCAATCATCTTCCGGTCCGGCCTCGGGCTCGCCCCGCGAAGGGTCCCGGCGTGACCGGATCTTCCTGACCACACGACCGAGACGGAGCATCCCATGCCCTTCTACGAGCGAGGCCCGGTTCGCATTCACTATGAAGAGGTCGGCGCGGGGTTCCCCTTGCTCCTGATCCCCGGCGGCGGGCTCAACTCCGCGATCTCCTGGTGGGCCACCGGCGCGGTGTTCAATCCCATGGAGGAGTTCCGGGACGACTTCCGCTGCATCTCCATGGATCTGCGCAACGGCCACGTCGGGCAATCCACCGGCCCGCTCGAGGTGGACCGGCCGTGGGACGCCTACGCCGACGACCAGCTCGGCCTCATGGACCACCTGGGGATCGAAACATTCCTCGTCCTGGGGAACTGCATCGGCGGCCCGTTCATCTGGAAGCTGCTCCAGCGGGCGCCCGGTCGCGTGGTGGCGGCGGTGCTCAGTCAGCCCAGCGGCTACCGGCCGGAGGCGCCGGACCTCATGTACAACAACAATGCCGCGAACTGGGGACCGACGCTCGTGGCGCAGCGGCCCGAGATCACGATGGCGATGGTCGAGCGCTTCCTCCACAACATGTACCGCTCGCCGGCCGACTTCGTCTTCACGGTCACACGCGACTTCGTGCGGTCCTGCCGGACGCCCATCCTGGTCCTGCCCGACGACATCCCGGCCCACCCATACGCCGTCGCGATGGAGACCGTGAGCCTCGCGCCCAACGCCGAGGTCTCGATCTACCCGTGGAAGGAGTCCAAGGACACGATCCGCAAGGTCGTGGAGCATGTCCGGACCTTCCTCACGTCACACGAGCCCGTGGGAGGCGCGCGATGAACGTCGAGATGGCGCTGAACCGCCTCGAGAAGGTAATCGCCGAGCGCGGCTCCGGCGCGTACGTGCTGACGGTGACCGCGGACGGGCGCCCCCACGCCGTCTACCTCGACGTGACGTGGGACGGCGGCCGTCTCGTCGCCACCGGCCTGGGCGCCACCACCGCCGCCAACGCCACCGCCCGGCCCAACGTGTCGCTGCTCTTCCCCGTCACCGCCGCCGCGGACTACACGCTGTTCGTGGACGGCCCCGCGACCGTCGAGACGCGCGGGGACGAGCGCCGGCTCACGGTCACGCCGGCGCGGGCCGTGTTCCACCGGCCGGGAGCGCCGCGCGATCCCGCCTCGTCGTGCACGTCGGACTGCGTGCCGCTCCTGCAGGTGCCGACGCGGGTGGCCCCGCCGCGCTGAGACGGACGGGGTCGCGTCGATCAGGCGAGGCGATAGATCTCGATCGGCTCGTCGCGGCCCTTCACCTGCACCGGCCCCAGGGATTCCGCGCCGGCCTCGCTCTCGCCGGCCCCGCGTAACACCTCGGCCGAGACGAGGAGCTGCGATCCGTACACCTTGTTGAGCTGCTCGATCCGCGCGGCGAGGATCACCACGTTGCCGCTGATCGAGTACTGCTGCCGCGCCGCCGAGCCGATGTTGCCCGACACCGCCTCGCCCGCGTGGAGGCCGAGGCCGATGGTGGTCGGGGGGATGCGGCCGGACTCGGCCAACGTCTTCACCGCGGCGAGGAGATCGCGCGCGGCGCTCAGGGCGTTCCGGCAATCGTGGCCGGTGGCCACCGGCGCGCCGAACGTCGCCATGAAGCCGTCACCCAGGAACTGGTTGATCACGCCGCGGTGGCGGTCCACCGTCTCGATGGCCGCGCCGAACACGGCGTTCTGGTAGGCGACGAACTCCTCCGGCGTCTTCTTCTCGACCTGGCGCGTGAAGTTCCGGATGTCCATGAACAGCACGCAGACGAAGGTCCGCTTGCTGGGGATCGCGGCGCCCTGCTTGAGGAGCTCGTCCACGATGGCCGGCGACACTTGCTGCCCGAACGCGTTGACGATCTGCTGGCGCTCCTCGTGCGCCCGCAGGACCCGCCGCACCCGGCGCCGGATCTGGTTGGCGACGAATCCGGCGGCGAAGCCCGCGAACACGAGGGCCACGCCCTTCGCGACGTAGAAGGGAGGCAGCGCGAACAGTGTCCCCGCCGCGAGCGGGCTGTCGCGCACGTACCAGGCGCAGAGGAGCACGTATTCCACCGCGGCGACGGCCCCCGTGAACACCGACAACGCGAAGTCCAGCCTTAGCGTGGACAGGACGATGAACACCCCGTAGAGAAAGGCGCTGCCGCTCTGCAGGGGGTAAAGCGGGTCCACCTGGCGCGCCGCGATCACGATGAGGAGGCTCGGGACGCTGGTCTCGACGAGGGCGTTGACGAAGCGCAGCGGCCGCGGCAGCGTCTTCCCCTGCGCGAGCCGGCGGCCGATGACGTGGCGGGCGGTGAGCTCGTAGGCGGCGAGGAGAACGAACACTCCGAGGACCTGCAGCGCCCACCGCGTCCCGAAGATCCGGGCGGAGTCCTCTCGAAACAGGAGCACCAGAACCGGGAAGATCGCGACCAGGGCGGCTGCGAGGGCGGCGAGCATCAGCAGACGGGTACGCTCGCTCTCGAAGATCTCCCGCATGAGCCGGTCCTCGAGGCTCGAGGCCGGCGTCATCAGATCTGGCGGCGCGACAGGCGGGTCGGCTCGTGACGCGTGCCTCGCCCCGCCTCCTCGATGGGCACGTACTGGCCGATGTCGGGCTCGAAGGCGTACACCTCGCCCTCGGCGATGTTGTAGACCCAGGCGTGCAGGGTGACCTTGCTGCGAGCGAGCGCCGCCATCACGCTCGGATGCGTACGCAGGTGCTCGATCTGCACGAGCACGTTCTCCGCCACCGCCGTCTCGACGAGGTCGTCCCCGGTGAGGTCGGCGTAGGCCTTGCTCAGAATGCGTCGCGTGCCCTCGCAGTGTCTGAGCCAGCTCGCGAGCGCGGGCAGCTCGCGCGTCTGCGAGGGATCGATCACCGCCTTCATCGCGCCGCAGTGCGTGTGGCCGCACACGATGATGTCCGACACCGTGAGCGCCTCCACCGCGTACTCGAGGGTTCCCGCCTCGCCCGACTCCACCCCCCACGGCGGCACGATGTTGCCCGCGTTGCGGATGATGAAGAGCTCGCCCGGCTGGGTCTGGGTGATGAGGTTGGGCACGATCCGAGAATCCGAGCAGGTGATGAAGAGCGCGTCCGGCTCCTGCCCGTCAATCAGCCGACGGAAGAGGTCCCGCTGGGGGCCGAACACGCCCTGCTGGAAGCGGTGGATGCCCTCGACGAGCTTTCGCATGAGCCTTCCCGGCGCGGCGAGCGTAGCCCGACTCCGACGGCGAAGTCAAAGCCGAGCGGCAAAATTCGACAGGTCCCCGCCGACATCCTGCCGTAACATTCCCCGCAATGTCCATGGCGAGCCGGTGGCAGCGCTGGATTCGCGAGCTGCGCAAGCTCCTGCGTCCGGGGCCGCCGCCGCCCGGCACCCTCGCGATCACCCTGGCCCTGCTCGCGGTCACGGGCACCGCCATCGCGATCCTGGTGGCGCTCGGGCTGAGGCACGCGGGCGATCCCTCCGCTGCGCGGTACTTCGGGGAAGGGCGGGCGGGCAACTACTTCTCGGGGTTTCAGCTGGGGGTCGCGGCGGTCGCCGGCGCCCGCGTGGCCGTGAAGGTCGGCCGGCACCCGAGCCGAAGCTTCTGGTGGATCATCGCCGCCACCATGCTCTTCCTGGGGCTCGACGAGGCCTTCGGCCTGCACGAAGACCTGGACGTGGGCATCCACAAGCTGATGGGGTGGCGCGACCGGCAGCACTGGCTCACCGATCACCTCGACGACGGCTTCGTGGCCCTCTACGGGCTGATCGCCGTCGTCTTCGCCGAGCGCCATCTCGAGCGCATCGTGCGCCTGCGCTGGACGGCGTGGCTGCTCGCCGTCGCCTTCGTGCTGTTCGTGGTCACGTCGGCGCTGGACTTCTCGGGCGCGGTGGCCGCGATCGAGGAGAGCTTCGAGCTGGTCGCCGAGAGCCTCATCGTCTCGGCGCTGCTCACCGCCTCCCGCGATCCCAACCTGACCGCGCCCGAATAGGCTCGCCCGCTCCTCCGGGCTCGCCCGGGACGGCGGCGGTGGGATGCCCTCGGACGCCGCTCAGCGAGCGGCGGCGGCCTCGGACAACCGGTCGACGACGACGGTCTGGTGGACCGCGGGCGAGTAGATCTCGAGGACCTCGATGTCGTCCGAGCACTCGAGCTCGTTGTGCACGATGCCCGCGGGCTGGACCACGCAGTCGCCGGCCTGGAACGTGTGCTCGCCCTGGCCCTCGTAGACGAAGCGGATCCAGCCCTTCAGCACGTAGAACATCTGGAAGTCGCAGAGGTGACGATGGAGCCCGGTGGTGTGGAGCTCGTGGTCCCCGTGAGATTCCGGCTTGATCCGGATCACGTGAGCCCGGAACTGCCCGTGGGTCGCCGCTTCCACCCCGAGGTCGCGGTATTCCATGAAGCTCCGCAGCCCCGGCTTGTAGACGGCGTCCTTGGCCAGGCTGGCGCTGAACGTCTGCTTGGTCTCGCTCATGGCGATGCCTCCCTGGGGTGTTCGCGACGTGTGCCCGGAGTGTACCATCGGGGAGCGATGCGCGCCGACGTGACGATCTTCCCCGACCTCGGCCATGCCTTCCTCGCCTGAGCGCCCCGTCGTCTCGCCGCGCGCGGTCGCGGAGCTGTTCCTGGAGCGCCAGCACCTGCTCCACCCCCGGACGCGGGGGCTGACGCCCGGGCGGCTCATCCGCTTCGTCGAGGACGTGGGCGGTCTCCAGCTCGACTCGATCAATGTCGTCGAGCGCGCGCACTACCTCACCGTCTGGAGTCGATTCGGGCCTTACGACCGCGCGCGCCTCGATCGCCTCGTCTATCGCCGGCGGCTCCTCTTCGAGTACTGGGCCCATGCGGCCTGCCTCGTCCCCATCGCGAGCCTGCCCTGGTGGCGGCGCGCCATGCTCCAGTACCACGGCCGCCACACCGGGTGGGCGCGGTGGCTCAAGCGCAACACGCGGCTCATCGCGGAGGTCACCGAGGCCATCCGGCGCAACGGGCCGATGAGTCCCGGCGAGTTCGAGCGCGGCGTGCGCCGCAAGGGCCGCGGGGGGTGGTGGTCCTGGAAGCCGGTGCAGCACGCCCTGCACCATCTGTGGATGACCGGCGTGGTGGCCATACACGGGCGGCAGCACTTCCAGAAGCGCTACGATCTGGTGGAGCGCGCCTTCCCGGGCGTCCCGACCGATGCCGTGACGACGGAGGAGTTCCAGCGCTGGCACGTCGAGCGCTCGCTCCACGCCATGGGCGCGGCCACCGACCAGGACCTCGCCGGCTACCTCACCTTCCCGCGCTTCTTCGCCGGCGCGCGCCGGGCGGGCCTCCGGTCACTTCTGGAGTCGGGCGACGTCACGGAGATCGCGGTCGAGGGCTCATCCGGACGCTGGCTCGCGCTCACGCGCGACCTGCCGAGGCTGGCGCGCGGGCGGCGCGGCGCCGCGGCGGCCTCGGGCACCACGCTGCTTTCCCCGTTCGACTCCCTGCTCTGGTTTCGCGGGCGGGTGTCGCGACTGTTCGGCTTCGACTACCGCATCGAGGTCTACACGCCGCAGGCCGAGCGCGTGCACGGCTACTACACGTTGCCCATCCTCCACCAGGGGCAGCTCGTGGGGCGCGTGGACGCCAAGACCCATCGCGCGGAGGGCCGGCTGGAGGTGCGTCACGTCCACCTCGAGCGCTGGGCCGCGACGGGCGGCGCGCCGCCCGTGGGCGGCGGTGACCGGCTCGACACGGAGGGCCTCCTGCGCGGCCTGGCCGACGCCTGCACCTCCCTCGGCCGCTTCGTCGGCGCCGACCAGCTGCTCCTGCGCCGCGTGACGCCGGGACGCCTGCGCGCGCCGCTGGCCCGGGCC
>DATEDO010000121.1:0-7794 GCA_035281625.1 Candidatus Methylomirabilota bacterium | reverse complement strand
TGTGTCGTCCTCGGCGCCCTCGGCCGCTCGGAACACGGAGCGGCGTCCGCCCGCCATCACCGCGCGCACGAGCCCCGGCGCGGTCCCGAACGTGGGCGGGCACTCCGCCGCCTCCAGCACACCCAGCCGGCCGCTGGTGCCGGCCCCCACGAACACGAGCCGGCCGCCGCGAGCGATCGACGCCGCCACCAGCTCGACCGCCCGCGCCAGCGGGCCCGCGGCGCGGCCCACCGCGCGAACGGCTGCGCGATCGGCACGATTCATGAGCCGCGCGATGGCGAGGGGACCGAGGCGGTCGAGCCGGCGACTCGCGGGATCGACCGCCTCGGTGGGGAGACGCGCGTAGCGAATCTTCGGCATGGAGGCCGCGACTATCCTACTACTATGGATGCCAGTGACCACGGTCCTCGCCGGCCTCGACGTGCTCGCCCGCCGCCTGCCCGGTCTCCTGCGCGGCCGCCGCGTGGGGCTCCTCTCCCATCAGGCCTCGGTGACGCGCGATCTCCGCCACGCGGTGGACGTGGTGCGCGGGCTTCCGCGCGTCCACCTCGTCGCGCTCTTCGCGCCCGAGCACGGCATCACCGGCGCCGCACAGGATCAGATCGGGATCGGCGGCGAGCGGCATCGACGCGCCGCGCTGCCCATCTGGAGCCTGTACGGCGGAAGCCTCGCGAGCCTCGCCCCCACTCCGGCGTCCCTGCGCGGCCTGGATGCGCTCGTCATCGATCTCCAGGACGTGGGCGCGCGCTACTACACCTACAACTGGACGATGGCGCTGGCCATGCGAGCGTGCGCGCGCGCGAACGTGCCGGTGGTCGTGCTCGACCGGCCCAATCCCCTCGGCGGGGACCGCCTCGAAGGCAATATCGCCGCGCCGGGCTATTCCTCCTTCGTGGGACTCTATCCCCTGCCCGCTCGGCACGGGATGACCATCGGCGAGCTAGCCGGCTATCTCAACGAGACTCACGCGATCGGCTGCGACCTCACGGTGGTGCCGATGCGGGGCTGGCGCCGGCGCATGCTGTGGGAGGACACGGGGCTGCCGTGGGTGGCCCCGTCGCCCAACATGCCGACGCTCGACACCGCACGCGTCTATGCGGGGGGCTGCCTCGTCGAGGGCACGAATCTCTCCGAGGGACGCGGCACCACGCGGCCCTTCGAGCTGGTGGGCGCGCCCTACCTCGACGGCGCGCGGCTGTCCGCCGCGCTCACGCGGCGGCGGCTGCCCGGCGTGGCGTTCCGCGCCGCCGCGTTCGAGCCGGCATTCCACAAGTGGCGCGGCCGGCGATGCGGCGGCGTGCAGGTACACGTGACGGACCGTGCGCGCTTCCGGCCCTACCTCACCTATCTCGCGCTGATCGCCGATGCGCGTCGGCTCGGGGGCCGGCGCTTCCACTGGCGCCGGCCACCCTACGAGTTCGAGTGGAAGCGCCTCGCCATCGATCTGCTCTGCGGGGGGTCCGAGATCCGTCGCGATCTGGAGCGCGGGCGTCCCCTCGCGCGCATCGCGGCGGGCTGGGCCCGCGATCTCGCCGCCTTCGCCCGGGCGCGCCGCCCCTATCTCCTCTACCGATGACGGCGCTCGAAGATCTGGTGGGCCGGCTGCTCGTCTTCGGCCTGGTGGGACCGGATCTGACGGACACCGACGTGCGCCTGTTCCGCGACACCCGCGCGGGCGGCATCATGCTCTACCGCCGGAACTTCGAGACGCCGGAGCGGCTGCGCGCCCTGCTGGACGGCCTGGAGGCCGCGGTGGGCCGACGGCTCCTCGTCACCACCGACCACGAGGGCGGGCGCATCATCATGCTGAACCGCGGCGTCACCATCTTCCCCGACGGGCTCGCCGCGGGCGCCACCGGCGAGGCGGCATTCGTGGAGCGGCAGGGGCGCATCGAGGGGCGCGAGCTGCGCCGGCTGGGCGTGGATGTGAACTTCGCGCCCGTGCTCGACGTGCTGACCGACCGTTACAGCCCCAACATCGGCATCCGCTCCTACGGCAAGGATCCCGCGCTGGTGTCACGTCTCGGCGCCGCCCGGATCCGCGGCACCCAGGGGGAAGGGCTGTCCGCCTGCGCGAAGCACTTCCCCGGCAAGGGGCACGCGCCGGTGGACGCCCACCTCGGCCTGCCCGTCATCGATTCCGACTGGGCGGAGATGCACGCGAGTCACCTCCCGCCGTTCCTCGCCGCCATCGAGGCCGGCGTGGATTGCATCATGACCTCGCACCCGCTCTACCCGAGGCTCGATCCGGCGCCAAGCATGCCCGCCACGTTCTCGCGGCTGATCGTGTCCGACTATCTCCGCGGCGAGGTCGGCTATCGCGGGGTGATCGTCTCCGACGATCTCGAGATGGGCGCGATCGGCGAGCTGGCGCCCATCGGCGACGCCACCGTGCGCGCGGCCGGGGCCGGCCACGATCTCCTGCTCGTCTGCCACACCGAGGCCAAGCAGCGCGCGGCGCACACCGCTCTGCTCGAGGCTGCGAAGAGCGGCGCGCTGCCGCGGCGCCAGATCGAGCAATCGGTGGCGCGCCTGGACGCGCTGGTCGCGAAGCGACCGCAACGCGTGGCGGACGGGCCCGTCGAGGCCGAGCGCGACGGCGAGCCGCTGGCGCGGGCCATGGCGGCGCGCGCGGTGACGCGGGTGACGCCGTTGCCCGAGGGATTGCGCCGCCGGTTCAACGGGCGGGTCGCCGCGGTGTTCCCTCGCCTGTCGGCGCTGGCCGACCGCATCACCGTCGAGCCGGCCATGCAGCGCGAGGAGGAGTACGTCCGCGTGGCGCTGGCCCCCCACGGCGTCACGCCCGCGGTGACGGTGGTGGGCGTGGAGCCTACGGATGTCGAGATCGGGGGCGCGGTGGCGGCGGCACGCGCCGCCGACGTGGCGCTGCTCTTCCTCTACGACGCCCACCTCTACACGTCGAACCGCGCGCTGCTGGAAGCGCTACAGCGAGAGGCGCCGGCCCTCGCGGTGATCCTGATGCGCGACCCCTATGACGCCGCCTTGCTCGCCCCCGGGGTGCTCGGCCTCACCGCCTACGGCTGGCGGCGATGCCAGCTCGACGCCGCGCTCGCCCACCTCCTCGCGTAGTTTGGCGAGCCGCAGCCGAAGGCGAGGCGAGCGGATCCAATGATGCACTCCCGAGCGGAGCGAGGGGGCGAGCCGCAGCCGACGGCGAGGCGAGCGGATTCAAACGCGGGTGCCGCGCGGAGCGCGGCGGCGGTGGTGGCGGTCGAGGTCGCGACGGAGCCGCTCCAGCTCGGCGAGGAAGGCCTCGAGGGGCCCGCCCACCGGACGCCCACGCCGCCGCACGATGCCGATGTGGCGCAGGAGCGGCGGCTCGAGCGGGATCGCGCGGAGCCGCCCCGCCTCCACCTCGGCGCGCACCGCGAACCACGACGTGACCGAGAGACCGAGTCCCGCCTCCACCAGCTTCTTGATGGCCTCGGTGTTGCCGAGCTCCATGGGCGCGGCGGGGGCCACGCCGGCGGCGTGGAACCACTGGTCGATCACCCGCCGTACGTTGCCGCCCTGATCGAAGAGCACCAGGGGCTCGCGGGCGAGCTTCGCCGCCCCCACGCGCCCGCGGCCGTCGATGGCGTGGCCGGGCGGCGCGATGGCCACCAGCTCGTCGTCGTGGAAGCCCGAGACGAGGAGCTCGCGGGCCCGCACGGGCAAGCTCACGATGCCCACGTCGAGCCGGCTCTCCACCACCGAGCGCGCGATCTCCGCGGCGTTGCCGGTGACGATGACCAGCTCCGCGCGCGGGTAGCGGGCGCGGAAGGCCGCGAGCGCGGGCGGAAGCAGATAGGTCGAGATGGACGCGCTGGTCCCGATGCGGATACGCCCGGCCATGATGCCCTTGAGCCCCTGGATGCGCTCCACCGCCGTCTCGAGCTCGTGACGCGCCCGGGCGGCGTGGGCGAGCAGGAGCTCGCCGGCGGCGGTGGGGAAGGCGCGCTTGCCCACGCGCTCGAGCAGCGGGGCGCCCACCTCCGTCTCCAGGGCCCGTACCTGCATGCTCACGGCAGGCTGAGTGAGGTGGAGCTCGTGGGCGGCGCGCGAGAAGGAGCCGCGGCGCGCCACCGCCTCGAGGGTGTGGAGGTGGGCCATCTGGATCATGGATCCGCTCGCCTCGCCTTCGGCTGCGGCCCTCGCTCCGCTCGGGACCCCATCATGTATCCGCTCGCCTCGCCCTTCGGCTGCGGCTCGCCAATCATTAGCCCCAAAGACTATCTGATGGTTCGAATCACGACAATTGATTTCCCTGATGGTAGCGGCCGGGCGGATCATGGGGCGAGGAGGGACCACGCCATGCCGCTCAACGAGTACGTGGTGGAGACGCTGGTGGCCACGAGGATCGCCGAGGCTCGGGAGGCGGCCGCCCGCCGCGCCCTGATCCGACGCGCCCGCGTGCCCGGCGCGCTCCGCGCATGGCTCGGCGCCCACCTGATCGCGCTGGGGCAGTTGATTGGCGAGCCGCAGCCGCAGGCGAGGCGAGCGGATACATGAGGGGATCCCGAGCGGAGCGAGGGCAGGCCCGGCACGCAGCGTCCACTGAGCGCCGTCCGTACCCGAGCTGGACCCGGGGCGCCTACACCATCGTCACCGATCCCGCGCGCATCGACCTCGACGCGGTCTGCGCGTTCCTCGCGCGGGCGTACTGGGCCTCGAAGCGCTCGCGCGAGGTCATCGCGCGCTCGCTCCAGCACTCCATCCCCTTCGGGGTCCTCGAGGGCGCGCACCTCGTCGCCTTCGCCCGCGTCATCTCGGATCGCGCCACCTACGCGTATCTCGCGGACGTGTTCGTGGACGAGTCGCGCCGGGGCGCCGGGCTGGGGACGATCCTCATGGAGTGCATCATGGATCATCCCGCGCTGCGGGGTCTCGAGCGCTGGAGCTTGGCCACCCGCGACGCGCACGCGCTCTATCGCAAGTTCGGCTTCCAGGAGCTCCTGAAGCCGGAGCGCCACATGGAGATCCCGCGCCGCGACGGCTAGGGATGCGGCATGTCCGGCTGCACCGCCTCCTCCAGCGTGAGGGGCGCGCGGGCGCGGAAGGGCTCGCGGCGGACCATGCAGTCCTCGAGATCGCACATCGAGCAGTAGGCGCGATGGCAGGGGTCGGTGTGGAACACCAGCTCGCCCTCCACGCCGAGGTCGGCGATCACGCGCTCGGCGAGCGACTCCGCCAGCTCGTGCGCGCGGTCCACCGACCAGAACTCGGGCACGACCAGATGTGCGTCCACGTGGTGGAAGCGGCCGGCCCGGATCGCGCGCAGGTGATGGACGCGGATGACCCCCTGCCCCAGATAGTTGCCGAGCACGGCGAGGAGGCGGGACAGGAGCGGGGTGTCCTCCTCGTCGAGGAGGCCGCCCGCGGCGTAGCGGACCAGGCGGAAGCCCGTCCACATGAGATTCAGCGCCACCACCGCGGCGATCAGCGGATCGAGCCACCAGATGCCGGTGAAGCGGACGAGGAGCAGCCCCACCACGATGCCCGCGCTGGTCCAGAAATCCGCGAGGACGTGCTGCCCGTCGGCGACGAGGGTGAGCGAGCGGGCGGCCCGCCCCGTGCGGACGAGGTACCAGCCGAGGACGAGATTGGCCAGCCCCGCCCCCGCCACCACCGCGAGGCCGGTGTCGAGGGCTCGCACTTCCACCCCGTAGACGAAGGCGCGGCCGACCTCGTAGATGATGAGCACCGCCGCGAACGCGATGAGGCCGCCCTCGAAGGCGGCGGAGAAGAACTCGATCTTCCCGTGGCCGTACGGGTGATTCCGGTCGGCGGGCTGGGCGGCGAACGCGATGCCGCCGAGCGCGAACACCGCGGCCACCACGTTCACGATGGACTCGAGCGCGTCGGACAGGATGGCGGTGGAGCCCGTCATCCGGTAGGCCTGGTACTTGGCGACGAGGATGGCCGTGCCCACGATCAGGGAGATGGCCCCCGCGCGAAGGCGCGTGCGCGTCTGGGCGGCATCATCGAACGCGGTCGCTTCGCCCCGCATCATGCTCGATGATACTCCCGCCGCCGGCCGGCCCGCTATCGCGTGCGGTCGAAGATGGGAGCCAGCAGGACGGTGAGGAGCATGGTGCCCGCCGTCCCGAAGATCACCAGCCAGGACCAGCCGAGCGTGATGACGCGCGTCTCCGAGAGGACGAGGAGCGCGAGATTCACCACCGCCATCGCCACCATCGCCACCACGTTGGCGCGGTTGGCGTGCACGCGGGTCAGGAGCCCCACGAGGAACACGCCGAGCAGGGAGCCGAAAGTCACCCCCGCGATCTTGAAGGCGAGCCAGAGGATCTGGTCCTGCCGGGAGAAGCCCCAGGCGATGGCGGCGAGCACCAGGCCGAAGGCCGCCACCGCGGCGCGGGAGACCCGCATGTAGTGGGCTTCGGAGCGGCCCCGCACGAGCAGCGGCCGGTAGATGTCGGTCACGAACGACGCGGCGAGCGAGCCCAGCGGCGAATCGATGGACGCCAGCACGATGGCGGTGAGCATCACGCCGCGAAGCACCTCCGGCATGGCGGTGCGGATGAAGAACGGCAGGATCTCGTCGGCGCGCGGGAGGCCCGCGTTCGGGTGCTGCGTATAGTACGTGAAGAGGCCGGCGCCGATGCTGAAGTAGATGGCCAGCGTCACGAGCGTGCCGAGCGGGGTCAGGGCCAGGGTCTGCTGGCTCTTCCGCCGCGTCTCTACCGTGAGCAGGCGCTGCATGAGGTCGTGATCGGTGCCGAACGCGGCGGTGGAGCCCACCAGCCCGTTCAGCACCGCGAGCCAGACGATGTTGGGATCGGTGAGGATGCGGCGCCAGAAGTCGGCATCCCCGGGTGCGGGCCCCCAGTTGATCATGGAGAGCCGGCCCGACTCCGCCGCCGTCGCGTAGAGCGCGGCGGCCCCCCCGTCGATTTGCGACACCAGGAAGAGCACGGTAAGGACGCCGCCCACCAGGAACATGCTCGCCTGGAAGACATTGGTCCATACCACCGCGCTGACCCCGCCGAGGCCGATGTAGGCGATGGAGATCACCGTGAAGAGGACCAGCGTCGCGAGGAACGGCCAGCCCATGAGGATGGAGACGGCGAGGGCCGCCGCCATGAGCCGCACACCCGAGCCGAGCAGCCGCGTGATGAAGAAGAAGATCGAGCCGGTGACCTGGCTGGCCGGCCCGAAGCGGTGGCGCAGGAACTCGTAGATGGTGGTGCAATCGTAGCGGTAGAAGGCGGGTATGAAGAGAAACGCCACCGCGAGCTTGGCGAGGCTCGAGCCGACGAAGAACTGCACGTACTGCCAGTTCTCCGCGTAGGCGGTGGCCGGCACGGAGATGATGGTGACGGCGCTGATCTCGGTGGCGAGGAAGGACAGACACGCGGCCCACCACGGGATGTGGCGCCGGGCCAGGAAGAAGTCCGAGGTCTCGCGTTGCCGCCGAGTGAAGGCGCCGCCGATCACCACCAGGGCGGCCAGGGAGAGGAACAGCACGGCGTAGTCGGGCCAGGTGAGGCCGGCGCTGGACGCGGAAGAGGCCATGGCCTCCGGTCATTATGCGCGCGGGGTTCGGCGGGCCCACCAAATACAATGCGGAGCATGCCGGCGCGGGCCTCGACGCGAGCGCGACGACGGCGGGCGGTCCGCGCGGAGTGGGTCGTCGGCTGCGATCTGGGCGGGACCGCGCTGCGCGTGCTCGCGCGCGACGCCCATGGGCGCGCGTACCGCCTCCGCCGCGGCGCCGTCACGCCGCGCGCCCTGCCCTTCACCCTTCGGGCCGCCCTCCGGCGCTGGCGCATC
>DATEDO010000120.1:0-15566 GCA_035281625.1 Candidatus Methylomirabilota bacterium | reverse complement strand
CTACCACCGCGACGGCTTCGTCTACCCGATCGACGCGTTCAGCGCCGAGCAGGCCCTGCGCTATCGGCGCGCCATGGAGGCGTTCGAGGCGGCCCAGGGCCAGCAGCTCACCCGGGGCCACAACTTCAAGCCGCACCTGCTCTTCACGTGGGTCGACGAGATCGTCCACCATCCGGGCATCCTCGACGCCGTCGAGGACCTGCTCGGCCCGGACCTCCGTCTGTTCCATCTCTCGGTCTGGCCCAAGAACGCCGGCGACGCGGCCTACGTGAGCTGGCACCAGGACGCGACCTACTTCGGCCTCGAGCCGGCGGTGCAGGTGACGGCGTGGGTCGCGCTCACCGACGCGTCGATCGAGGCGGGCTGCATGGAAGTGATCCCAGGCTCGCACAAGCTCGGCCAGCTGCACCACGCCGAGCAGAGCGACGCCACGCACAACCTGCTCTCGCGCGGCCAGACCGTCACGGCGGACCTCGACACGAGCCGTACCGAATTCATGCCGGTCCGCGCCGGCCAGTTCTCGCTGCATCACACCCACCTCGTGCACAACTCGCGGCCGAACCGGTCGGCCGACCGGCGCATCGGCCTCGGCCTGAGCTACATCCCGGTCAGCGTCCGCTGCACCAGCCGCACCCGGCTGACCGCGATGCTGGTGCGGGGCGCCGACCCCTACGGCCATTTCGACGACGAGCCCCGGCCCCGGGTCGACTTCGGCGCCGCCGAGCAGGCCGCCCACGCCGACGCCGTCGCACGGTTCCGCGCCTCCAACGTCGAGCAGACGGCCCGGTACGTCCCGGCGGCGCCCTAGACAGATCGGCGCGCGCCCCTCAGCCGACCACGAGATTGACGACCTGCCCCGGCACGTAGACGACCTTCCGCACCGCCTGGCCGGCCAGGCGCGCCGCGATCCCATCCGCGGCCAGGGCCGCCGCGCGCGCCTCCGCCTCGGTGGCGTCGCGGGCGAGCTGGACGCGTCCACGCACCTTGCCGTTCACCTGGACGGGGAGCTCGATCATGTCGTCGACCGCGAGAGCCTCGTCCCACGCTGGCCAGGGCTCGTACGCGAGCGACGCCGCGTGGCCGAGATGCCGCCAGAGCTCCTCGGCGACGTGCGGCGCGAACGGCGAGGCGAGCAGGACGAGCGCCCGCACCGCCTCGCGCGGCATCGCGGAGAGGCGGGCGAGATGGTTCACGAAGACCATGAGGGCCGAGATGGCGGTATTGAAGGTCATCGCGTCGATGTCCGTGCTGACCTTCTTAATGGTCCGGTAGAGCAGCCGGCGCGTGGCGTCGTCCATCGCGTCCACGAGGGGCTGGCGGCAGACCGCGTGGAGCCGGTCGCGGAAACGCACCACCCCCTGGATCTGCGAGGTCTGCCAGGGCTTCACGGCCTCGAGCGGCCCCATGAACATCTCGTAGAGCCGGAGCGCGTCGGCGCCGTACTCCCGCACGATGTCGTCTGGATTCACGACGTTGTCCCGCGACTTCGACATCCGCTCGTTGTCCTCGCCCAGGATCGTCCCCTGGTGCACGAGCTTCATGGACGGCTCGGGGTGCCGCACGTGACCGAGATCGAAGAGCACCTTGTGCCAGAAGCGGGCGTAGAGGAGGTGGAGCACCGCGCGCTCGGCGCCGCCGACGTAGAGGTCGACGGGCATCCACGCCTCGTACGCGCCCATCGTCCAGGGCCGATCGGCGTCGTCGGGGTCGAGAAACCGCAGGTAGTACCAGCACGAGCCCGCCCATTGCGGCATGGTGTTGGTCTCGCGCGCAAACCAGCGACCATCACGTTGAAAAAAGCGCCAGGCGGCGGCGCGCGCGAGCGGGCCGGCCGGGTCCTCGCCCGGGGTGTAATCGGCGAGCTCGGGCAGGCGCAGCGGCAGCTCGGACTCGTCGACCGCGAGCGGCTGGTCATAGCGAATCGTGTGCGCGGCCCCTCGCCGAGGGTCGCCGTTGGGGTCAGCGAGCTCGACCGGAAAGTAGATCGGGATGGGCTCGCCTCAGTAGCGCTGACGCGAGAAGACCCAGTCGCGCAGCCGGTAGCTGACCGTGCCGCGGCCGCGGCCGAGCGTCTCGAGTCGGCGGACGACTGCGCCCTTGGCCGCGGGCGTCGGCAGGCCGTCGAACTCGCCGCTGCGGACGTTGACGCCGTCGTGGACGTACGCGGCCTCGAGCGCGTCGTGCAATCGCCCGTCCGGGCTCACGACCTCGACGATCGGAAGACCGAAGGCGGTCGCGAACTCGAAGTCGCGCTGATCGTGGCCGGGGACAGCCATGACGGCACCGGTCCCGTAGCCCCCGAGCACGTAGTCAGCCACCCAGATCGGCAGGCGAGCGCCGGTGATCGGGTGGATGGCCACGGCGCCCGTCGGCACACCGGTCTTCGTCTCGGCGAGCGCGACACGGTCCAGCTCACTCTTGCGGGCAGCCGCCTCGACGTACACGACGACGGCCTCGCGCCGAGCCGGTGTGGCCAGCGTGCACGTCAGCTCGTGCTCGGGCGCGAGCACGACGTAGGTCGCGCCCATGAGGGTATCGGGCCGCGTCGTGAAGACGGCGATGCGCGCGTCCGGGTGACCGTCGACACCGAAGACGATCTCGGCGCCCTCCGAACGGCCGATTCAGCGGCGCTGCGCGGTGAGCGTCCCCTCGGGCCAGTCGGATGACCGACGTGCAGACCGGCGCCGAACGGGTAGGGGAACATGTCGAGGATGTAGCGCTTGGGCCGGCCGCTCCGCCGTGTGGCGCGGAACGTGCCGTGCTCCTCCCAGTAGCGCTGCCAGCGGGCCTCGATCTCGAGGTGGTCGTGGGCCATGGCCATGGCCTACTAAACCCTCGTGGATCTCATGGCATATCTCCTACGGTTTCCACCCCAGCCAGTCACAGACAGCCCGGCCCATGACCAGTTCGAGGTCGCGGCCCTTCAGCCAGGGCAGCTCATCCGTGAACAGCGTGACGCACTGACGCCACGAGCAGGGCATGCGCGTGATGTCGGTGCCCCAGAACCAGCGCGCGGGGCCGAAGGCGTCGTAGAGCCGGCGCAGGTTGTCGTGGATGTCGCGAAACGGGTACGACTGATCGGAGTAGCTCGGCGCGCCGGTTGCCTTCATCGCGACGTTCGGATGTTTCGCGAGCGCGAGCACGTCCGCCAGATTCGCCCACCGCTCGTTCGGGCTCGTGTCCCCCCTCGGGCGACCGAGGTGATCGAGGATCAGCTTGAGGTTCGGGTGCCGCTGGGCGATCTCGGCGAACTTCGGCAGAAAGTTTGCCGCCATCATCGCGATCGGCAGGCCGGCGCGCTCTGCCGCCGGCCACAGCCAGTCGACCGTGCCGTCCGTCAGCCACTTACTCTGATCCGGCCCGATGAAGGTGAAGCGGCAGCCGAGCATTCCGGGGCGCTGCTTCCACGTGTCGACCACCGCGCGGCTCTCGGGCTTGTCGAGGGGGAAATTGCCGAGGATCGCGAACCGGTCGGGATGCGCGCGCGCGGCCTCCATGCAGAGCTCATTCGCGTTCGGATCCCACGGCGTGTGCGGCGTGAGGATGGCGGCATCGACACCGCCGGCGTCCATCTCCCTCAGGGCATCGTCTTTCAGATAGGCGGGGATCTGCCGGTGCCAGGGGCTGGTGGGATTGCCCGCATTCCAGAGATGAACCTGCGCGTCGACGATCAGCATGGTCGGCTCCCTTCAGCCTCAATGGTCTTGAATGAAAGCGTGCAGCGCTATTCCCGACCGTCTCAATCGCCGACGGGATCGATCGGGACGCCGGTAGAACAGCACCCAGACGCAGAATTCTAGCGGCGCCGCGGTTGTTGCCGTCGGAAGGCCCCTTGCGGCGGGCCCCGGGGACAGACGACCGACGAGCTACGACCTCGCAGCCGTCCCCTTCAGCGCGGTCAGCTTTGGCGGAGTGAACGGAACGCTGCGTAACCGTATGCCGACGGCGTCGAAGACGGCGTTGGAGATCGCCGGCGGCGGCAGGCATGCGGCCGGCTCGCCCACGCCCCAGGGCGGCTCGGCGGGCCGGTTGATGAGCTCCATGTGGACCTCGGGCACCTCGGCGAATCTCAGAATGGGGTAGCTCGCCCAGTCCACGCTGGTCACCCGCGAGCGACTCCACTTCAGCTCTTCCTTGAGCGTGCGCGAAACGGTCTGGATGATCTGGCCCTCGATCTGGGCGCGCACGCCGTCGGGGTTGATGATCTGACCACAGTCGTGGGCGACGTAGAAGCGGGTGCAGCGGATCGCGCCTGTCTGCGTGTTGACCTCCACCTCGGCGACGCCGGCGCAGTAGGTGCGCGCGTTCTCGTACTTCACGTAGGCGATACCGCGGCCGCGGGCGATGCTGCCGGACTGCTCGCGACGCGGCGAGGGGCGCGAGTCCCACTTGGCCATGCTGGCCGCCGCGCGCAGGACGGCGATGCCGCGCGGATCCGTCAGGTAGCGCAGGCGGTACTGGACGGGGTCGGCCCCGGCCGCCGCCGCGCACTCGTCGATGAACACCTCGTTGGCGTACGTGTTCTGCATGCGTCCCGGCGTGCGGATCCACGAGGGCCGGAACGGTGTGGAGTCCAGCCGGTGCGCCACTGCCTTCTGGTGCGCGAACGGGTACGACGGGTCGAGGTTGCGGTGGACGTTGCCGGGGTTGATGGCCTCCTTCTGGGGAATCCCCGCCAGCGTCGCGGCCAGCGTGCGTGGCCACTCGGTGATGTCGGCCTTCGGCACCCACAGCTCGGAGTCCCAGCCGACGATGTTGCCCTGAGGGTCGAGCCCGGCCGTGATCTCGATGAGGGTGGGCGGGCCCTTCGGGTCCCAGCCATGCTCGTCCTCGCGCATCCACTGGACACGCACGGGCTTACCAATCATCTTCGAGATCAGCGCGGCGTCGCAGGTCGCGTCCTCGTGGCCGTTGCGGCCGTAGCAGCCGGCGCCGTCGAGGTACCGGATGTGGACGTCGTTGGGGTCAACCTGCAGGACGGCCGCCACTTCCTTGCGAAGCCAGTGCGGCGCTTGCGACGGTGACCAGATCTCGGCCTTGCCCCCCTTCACGTCGGCCACGGCGCAGGCGGGGCCCATTGAGCCGTGGGTGTGGACGGCGAAGTCGTACGTGGCTTTGAGCTTCTTCGCCGCACCCGCGATGGCGGCCTTGGGATCGCCGCGGTCCACTGCGATATCGTCCTTGGCGATCTTCGTCGCGCGCACGTGCTCCCAGAGCTTGGACTGCTCGGGCAGGCCTTCCCACTTCGACCAAGTCGCCTTCAGCGCCCGGGCCGCCTTCACTGCCGCCCACTCGCTCTCAGCCACGACGGCGAGGAAGCTCTCCTGACGTACGACCCGCGCGCCCTTGATAGGCTTGATGGACGACTCGTCCACGCCCTCGAGCGTGGCACCGATAGCGGGCGGCCGTATGACACGGGCGTGAAGCATGCCCGGGAGACGAAAGTCCTGCATGTAGGTGTGAGTGCCGGTGACCTTGCCGGGCACGTCCGGCCGCGGCATCGACTGGCCGACGATGGTGTGTTCCTTCGGGCTCTTGAGTGGCGCGTCCTTGTCGACCTTGAGCTCGAAGCTCTTGTCGCCGATCAGCTCGACGTAGGCGACGCGCCTCTTCGGCTCCGCCCGGACGAAGACGACCCCGTCCTTCACGGCGAGGTCGGCCGAGGGGATGCCGAGCTTCTGCACGGCCATTTCGACCAGGGCCTTGCGCGCTGTGGCCGCGGCCTGGCGGAGCTGCACGCCCCCGATCTGGATGGAGAGGCTCCCCCACGTCGGTCCTTGGTCCGGTGTCAGGGCGGTGTCGCCCTCGACGAGCTTCACCTTCTCCATGGGGACGTCAAGCTCCTCGGCCACCATCTGGGGGAGCGCAATGCGGATCCCGGTGCCAAGGTCCACCTTGCCCGTATACGCGGTGACGGTGCCGTCGCGGTGAATGGCCAGGAAGCTGTCGACCTGGTCGAGCGCGACGGGCTTCGTCTTCCCGGCCGTCTGAGCGAGGGCATCTTGCGGGAGGCTCGAGGCCAGGGTGAACGACACGACGAGGGTGCCAGTGCCGATCAGGAAATCACGGCGGCTCGTCTCGAGCGTCGCCATGTCAGGCCCCCTTTCCCATCAGGGCCGCGGCCCGCTTGACGGCGGCGATGATCCGCTGGTGCGTCCCGCAGCGGCAGAGGTTGTTCTGGAGTGCCTGTCGGATCTCAGACTCGGAGGGGCTGCTCTGCCGGGCCGCGAGGAAGGCGGTGGCCTGCATCACCATCCCGTTGATGCAGTAGCCGCACTGGGCCGCCTGCTCGTCGATGAAGGCCCGCTGCACCGGAGAGGGCTTCTGGGGCGTCCCCAGGCCCTCCAGCGTGATCACCTTGCCCCGCGCGACCTTCGAGACGGCGAAGGTGCAGGACCGTACGGCCTTCCCGTCGACGAGCACCGTGCAGGCGCCGCACTGCGCCAGGCCGCAGCCGAACTTGGGACCGTGGAGTTCAAGGTTGTCACGGAGGACGTAGAGCAACGGCGTGTCGGGCTCGACGTCCAGCTGGTGGGACTTCCCGTTGACGTTGAGTGTGACCATACGCCCTCCCTCGGTCGGCGGTGTTGCTGGGGGTGGACGCCTCCTCGACTGGACGCCCGGAGACTAGGACGTGCCCGGGGTGAAGTCAAGCTGGGGGCGGGCTCTTGGAGATACGTGAAATCACCGCTGGCGGGGATACCGTGAACAATCGGGTCCTGCACTTCCGGGCTCCGACACCAGACACACGAGGCGGTCGTGCGTGGTTCCTTGACAGGGGCGGTGAGCCCGCATAGGGTTCGCTCCAGACGCCCCACGCATGAAGATCCTGTACACGCCGAACCTCATCTGCCCCGCCGTCGGGGAGGGCGACCGCGCGCGGATTCTCGAGGCCGCGGGCCCCGGAACGACCTTCATCGAGGCCAAGGATGTCCCGCGCCAGAAGGCGGAGATCGCCGATACCGACGTCATCTTCGGCCGCGTGCCAGCCGACGTGTTCGCGATGCAGCAGCGCGTCGTCTACTACCACTCCATCGGCGCCGGCGTCGACGCCATCCTCACCCCCGAGCTGATAGCGAGCGACGTCGTCCTCGCCAGCGAGAAGGGCGAGGTCGGCATCCACCTCGCCGAGCACGCCTTCGCGTTACTGCTGGCGCTCACGCGCGGCATTCACACCGCGCTGCGGAAGCCCGACTACATCCTGCGCGAGCCGATCCGGAAGGAGCAGCGGGAGCTCTACCAGCTCACCATGGGGATCGTCGGCTTCGGAGGCACCGGCCGAAAGGTCGCCGAGCGGGCCCTCGGCTTCGGGATGCGCGTTCTCGCGGAGGACATCGAGGACGTGCCGGGCATGTCCGGCGTGGAGGCGGTATACAAGCCGGACCGGCTGGGCGAGTTGCTCGGGGCCTCCGACGCGGTGGTGATCTGCCTGCCCCTCACGAAGGCCACGCACCACCTGTTCTCGCGGGACGTCTTCCGACGGATGAAGCCGACCGCGATCCTGATCAACGTCACGCGGGGCGCGATCGTCTTCGGCGGAGATCTGATGATGGCCATCGACGAGGGCATGATCTGGGGCGCGGGCCTCGACGTCACCGATCCGGAGCCGCTGCCGCTGAATCATCCACT
Source organism: Candidatus Methylomirabilota bacterium (assembly GCA_035281625.1). Taxonomy (GTDB): domain Bacteria; phylum Methylomirabilota; class Methylomirabilia; order Rokubacteriales; family CSP1-6; genus DASRWT01. The sequence goes on along the minus strand of DATEDO010000120.1, from coordinate 7,937 downwards.
CTGGACGCACCCCCGCGTGATCGTCACCCCTCACACCGCCGGCGGCTCGCCGCGCCGGGCCGGCCGTGTGATCGAGACCTTCATCGAGAACTTGAAGCGCCGCCGCGACGGCCGCCCGCTGCTGGCGCTGATCGACAAGCAGAAGGGCTACTGACGCCAGGGACGCCAGTCGGCGCACCTACCCCGACACTACCCAAGGAGATCGATACATGGCTCAGAGGAAGCCGACGGTGTACGAGTTCGTCCCCAAGCTGGGGCAACTCCGCGACGATGTGCTGTTCGGCGACGTGTGGGAGCATCCCGACCTGAGCAAGCGTGACCGAAGCCTGATCACGGTGGCCATGCTGGCTGCGCTCTACCGGACCGACGAGATGCGAGGCCACATGCAGAGGGCGCTCGACAACGGGGTGACGGAAACCGAGTTGAAGGGGTTGATCACCCACGTGGCGTTCTATGCCGGCTGGCCCTGCGCGGTGAACGCTGGCCGTATCGCCATCGAGGTGTTCGGACCGAAGTAGCCGAGGGTTACTTCGGCCGAGTTGGCTCGCTATCGCCACCCCTGATGGATCACCCGATCGGCGCGCATCAGCACCGACTGCGGGATGTCGAGTCCGAGCGCCTTGGCGGTCGTGAGGTTGATGACGAGTTCGAACTTCGTCGGCTGCTCCATGGGGAGATCCGCCGGCCGGGCACCCTTGAGGATCCGGTCCACGTACGAGGCGGCGCCTCGGAACATGTCGTGGGTGTTGGGGCCGTAAGCGATGAGTCCGCCGGCCGCGACGAACTCGGTGAACGTCGAGCTGGCGGGCAGCCGGCTACCGAGAGCCAGGCGGGTGAGCCACCCGGAGTGCGCATAGAGCATCGGATCCCAGATCGCGACGAGAGCCGAAGCCCCGTCGGCCCGCATCGCGGAAAAGGCGTCCTCGAAGTCGCCGGGGCCGCGCACTTCCAGGGGCTGCAGTACGGTTCCCTGCGCCTGGGCGGCCACGTGGAGCCGCGTCAACACTGGCGCGTGCGCGGGGTTGTCCGGGTTCCACAGCACTCCGATCCGCGACGCACCGGGAACGGACGCGACGAGAATCTCCAGCTGTTTTCCCACGAGCTCGGCGAATGGGAATGACAACCCGGTGACGTTTCCACCCGGGCGCGCGAGACTCGCCACGAAGCCGAGCTGAGCCGCATCCGCGAATGCCATGGTGACGATGGGGACGGTCTTCGTGACGCTTTGAGCGGCCTGGAGGGCCGTCGGGTCGCCGGCGGCGAGAATGACGTCGACTCCGAGACGCACTAGCTCGGCGGCCAGCTCCGGAAGGCGCTCCTGTCTCGATTCCGCGTAGCGGGGCTCGAACGCGATCTGACCCTCGCCGTAGCCCAGCTCCCGAAATCCCTCGCGCAGAGCCTCCGGCACGGACCACGTATCGAAGGGCGTCTGACCGGCCCACAGCAGACCGATTCGCGGAATGCGGTCACGGTTCGGGGCGGTGCGCGGCGCCGCGGACGGAGTCGGGGCGCCGATGGTGATATCGACGTCGACCGCACCGACGATCACCGGGTTGCGAGGATAGGTCCCTTCAAGGGTGCCTGGACCGCTGGCGCCTACCGTCCCGGTGGGATCGATGCGGGCGGTGACGTAGATCTCTCCCTCGAAGGTGGAGCCAACCAGCGTGATGTTCTCGGCGGTCAGCTGGTAGCGATACGGAAACGTCGCGTCAGGAACTCGCTTGACGATGATGGGCGGCTGATTCGGATCCGGCGACTTCGAGGCGAGCACCATGAGGAGGGGCGCCTCGTGGGGCGGATTCTTCAGTGACGGGTGCAACCCGATCGTTCCGGAAATCGCTGTCTGCGGCGGGGCGGTCGAACTCTGCTCGACCTCGCTGCGGCAAGCGCTCGTGGCGACGAGCACCATCATGACGATCAGGGTCGCCACACTGTCACCCTTGGTAGATCGCCTTGAGCCGACTCTCGCCCCATCGGAGGGATGCGTCGGGCGACCGCTCGCCGGTCGCGACGTTCTTCAGCATGTCGATCAGCACGTAGTCCTGAACCGCTCGCGCTGCTCGTCCATCGGCAGGGCCCTTCCAGCCGAGGTGCCGCCCGTCGAGAAGGTGATCACGATACGGCCTGAGCGCCGGGAACATGTCCCACACGGGATCCGCGAGGTAAAGCTTCAAGGCGGCCGCATAGTAGCCCTGGGAGCGGCGCAGATACGTGGCGAACTGCTCCTTCTCCATCAACCAGCCGACGAATTCCCTGGCCGCATCCACGTTCGGCGAGTACTTCGGGATCGCGAGCTGCTGCGTGTAGTGATAGTGCGCGAGACCGGCGGGTCCTGCCGGGTGCGGCACATGGATGATATCGCGGACGAGCGGTTGTCTGGTCTCGTCCAGGATGAGCTGATTCGAGGCGGCCAGGTAGATGCTCGGCGCGTTGGTGGTCGCCGAGATCGCGCCGGACAGGAACGCCCGGTTGTTGCTCACGTCGTCCCACCCCGCTCCGGCGGGATCCATGGCATCGTCCCACAGGGCCTTGAAAAACTTGAGGGATTCCAGGGCTTCTGGGCCGCGGATGGCCACCCGGCCCTGGGCATCGCGCTCGGCCGCGCCGAAGCTCCAGAGGTAGGAGTAGGCGAAGACCACCGCGTCACCAACGGTATGACCGACGGTCTGGCCGATCGGGCGTCCGGCGCTCTTCCACTTCTTCCCCTCCTGCCGAAGTTCATCCCACGTCTTCGGCCAGTATCGTGTGCCCGCGGATTTCAGGGATGACATCCGCGCGACGAACAGGTGAGGAACGATGGTATGCGGAACGCCCGTGAAGCGTCCGTCGAGCGTCGCGTGCGCTTTCGCGTAGTCGATGTACGGCCCGTACTTCGATTCGAGCGCGGTGCAGAGGTCGGTGACATCCACCACCGCGTCCGCATACTGGTTCTGCCAGTTGTGAAAGAACTGGATGATATCCGGCCCTTGTCTGCTCTCCATCGCGGCCGCGGCCCGGGACGGGATGGCGTTCGGGTTGATCTGTTCGATGACAACGCTGACCTTCTGCTGCTTCGCCCACTCGGCGCCTTGCCGGCGAATCTCGAGGTCGCCGAGTGGCGAGAATCCGCCAAGGAGGAGAAAGTGAATCGAGCGCGCGGAAGCAGAGGCAGGCGTACGGCGGGCCGCGAGGATACCGGTGAGGCCGCCGGAGAGCGCAGCGGTCTTGAGGAGCCGACGACGCGAGAGGCGCTCGCCACGAGGCCCAGGGCTGGGATGCGAACCACCATCGAGCACACCCGGGTGACTCTGCGCGGGACCTTCGCTTCGGGCACTCAGGGCGGTTGGAGGCTCAGTCTGCGGCGGCAACCGCGGCTCTCCCCATAGGCCCCCCGTGCGCGGGGGCGAGACGGTACGGCCGTCTCTGATCTACGAGTGGCGGCCCGACCACTCGAAGGTCTCACCTATGGCGGCCAATGCCGCCACACCCGGCCCTTTATACACCACGTGGGCCATGACGGCAACCAATACCGCTGATCCTCCGGCGCCGCCGCATCACGTAGCGGCGTGGCGTAGACTGACGCCGTGAAGCGCAACCGCGCTGGTCGATTCGACCAGCAGCCACCCGTTACGACTTCCAACGTCAGGGGAGGAAGGAAATGATTGGCCTTTGGCGACACGACGTGCCGGTCACGATCCAGGGAGACGGCATCGAGCTTCGGAAGCAGTCGCTCGGCGACATGACGGTTGCATTCGTCCAAGGACGCAGCGGAACGGATCTGCGGCCCGCGCTCCAGGGACTCCCGGGCAATCTCTGTCCGTGCCCTCACTGGGGATATGTGCTGAAGGGCACGGTGCGGATGCACACGCAAGAGGGCCATCACGACTATGGAGCTGGCCAGGCCTTCTATTGGGGGCCCGGCCACGCCCCCGAGATCGTGGACGACGCTGAATACGTCGACTTCTCGCCGACGAAGGCGTTCGAGGACGTCATCCAGCACATCACGCGACAGGGTTAGGAACGAACCGACGGCTTGCCGTGGCGGCACGCCCCGCGCCGCCGCGGCCAGCCGCGAGGCCGACGTGCCACGGCCAAGGCTCGCCGCGAGCGACCCCACGAACTCCTGAAGTGGCCCGACGAAGTCGGGGTGGAGGAGGCGCCGAGATGAGGGGACCGACCTACGGACATTCCTACTCGCAGAACGCCGCCGAGAATTACGAGCGGTACTTCGTCCCGTCCATCGGTCATCCGGTCGCGGCGAGCCTGGTCGACGCCGCGACCCTCCGCTGGGGTGAGCGCGTGCTGGACGTGGCGTGCGGAACCGGCATCGTCGCGCGGCTGGCCGCGGAGCGAATCGGCCCGCGCGGCACCGTCGAGGGCCTGGACCCCAATCCGGGAATGCTTGCCGTCGCGCGCCAGGTGGCACCCGCCGGCCCCACCGTCGCCTGGCACCAGGCCCCGGCGGAGGCGATGCCTCTGCCAGACGAGGCGTTCGACGTGGTCCTCTGCGGCATGGGGCTCCAGTTCTTCTCCGGCCGGATGGCGGGCCTTCGAGAGATGCGCCGCGTCCTCGCCCCGCGCGGGCGCCTCCTTGCCAATCTCCCTGGGCCCGCGCCTCCTCCGTTGGAGGCCATGGCGGAGGCTCTGGCCCGCCACGTGAGCCTCGAAAGCGCGTCGTTCGTCCAGGCCGTGTTCTCGCTGCACGACGCCGACGAGATCCGCGCCCTCGCGACGGACGCCGGCTTCGGTGACGTGGGGGTGCGGTCGGAACCGGTAGCCCTCCGTTTGCCACCACCCGCGGACTTTCTCTGGCAGTACGTCCACAGCACACCGATGGCGGCCCTCGTGGCGCAGGTTGACGAAGAGCGCCGCGAGGCGCTCGAGCGGGACTTCTCGGAGCGCTGCCGGGACTTCGTGAAGGATGGCGCACTGGCCGGCGCGGTGAGGATGACCACCCTGACGGCGCGACAGTAGAAGGACGTCCCGACCCTTCTGACGTCAATTCATTAGGCACCTGCGGCGCTCGAGGCGGTTGCGCGACGATCGCCCCGCCTGTGCCGCAAGCCCGCGTCATGCTCATGGCTCATTGCGGCCCGTCCGTGCCGTGATTGCGTTCACGGCCGATGGGACGTACAGTGATGACGGGTGTGGCGGCATACGCCGCCATAGGTGAGTTCTTCGAGTGGTCGGGCCGCCACTCGTGAACCCCGAGATGGCTCTGCCGTCTCGCCCGGGCCAGGCGCCGAGTGTTCCGGCCCTGATGCCGGGGACCTATAGAGGAGCCGCTCCCTGGGCACCCACGTCCCTGGCCCTTCAACGCCCCGAGCCGACCACCCGACCTCGTCCGACATTCGAGGGCGGACGATTCGAAGGCTGGGATGCCGCGTCGCTCGCTCGCCCAACCAAGCGTGCGTGATCCTGCTGCTCGCCTTCGCGGTCGCGACGGGCCCCCTTGCCGCCCCGACGCGCGGACAAGGCGCGAGCCCGGTCGTGTACTTGGTGTCGGTCGAGGGCACGATCGACTTGGGCTTGGCGCCCTTTGTCGAACGCGTCCTCGACGAGGCCAGCGGCGCCAAGGCCGATGCGGTCATCCTGGAGATCAATACCTTCGGCGGACGGGTCGATGCCGCCGTCCAGATCCGCGACGCCCTGCTGCGGGCCCGGGTCCGGACGGTGGCCTTCGTCAACAAGCGCGCCATCTCCGCCGGCGCGCTCATCAGCCTGGCGGCCGAGCGCATCGCCATGGCTGAAGCCGCCACGATCGGCGCGGCCACCCCGGTCGAGATGGGCCAGCCCGGCGGCCCCGCGCAGCCCGTGGCCGAGAAGACGGTCTCTTACGTGCGCAAGGAGTTCCGGGCCACCGCGGAGAGCCGCGGCCGTCCCCCGCTCCTGGCCGAGGCCATGGTGGACGCGGACGTGGAGATTCCCGGCGTGATCGGCAAGGGCAAGCTCCTCACGCTGACGACCGAGGAGGCGCTCGAGAACAAGCTCGCCGACTTCCGCGCCGACAGTGTCAAGGCCGTGCTCGAGCAGCTCGGGCTGGCCGGCGCGGAGATCCGGCGAGCCTCGCCGACCTGGGCCGAGGCGGTACTGCGCTTCCTGACCCATCCCGTGGTCAGCTCCCTGCTGATGAGCATCGGCATTCTCGGGGTCATCGTCGAGCTGCGGACCCCCGGTTTCGGCGTACCGGGGGCGGTGGGGCTCGCGAGCCTCGTTCTCTTCTTCTGGGGGCACTGGCTGGTGCGGCTCGTCGGGTGGGAGGAGCTGATCCTGGGGGGCGTGGGACTCCTGCTCCTTACCATCGAGCTGTTCATCACCCCGGGGTTCGGGGCCATTGGCATTCTCGGGATCGCCGCGCTCCTGGGTGGGCTGGGCCTGAGCCTCGTCGGCGTGGGGGCGACGTGGGCGGTGATCCTCGGGGCGGTCGGGCGGGTGGCGGTCTCGCTCCTGCTGGCGATCGCGGCCTCGCTGGTGCTGCTGCGCTTCCTTCCGCGCCTGCCGGGCGGGCGGCGGCTCGTGCTCGACACGGAGCTGGGCGCGGAAGAGGGCTTCGCGTCGGCCCCCGAGACGGACCGCGCCTGGCTAGGCAAGCACGGCACCGCCGTGACGACGTTGCGGCCGGCTGGCATCGGCGACTTCGAGGGCGAGCGGGTGGACGTGGTCTCCGACGGGGAATTCATCGAGGCAGGCGCGCCGGTCACGGTGACCAGGGTGGACGGCAACCGGATCGTCGTGCGACGACTGCCCAGAAAGGACTGATTCATGATCGGGACCGAAACCGGAGTCCTCGGAGCCGTCGCGCTCCTCATCCTGGTCGTGGCGGTGCTGGCCGTCCTGCTCTACCTGATCCCGATCCGGATCTGGATCGCCGCCTTCGCGTCCGGCGCCTACGTCGGGCTCTTCACGCTCGTCGGGATGCGCCTGCGGCGGGTACCTCCCGGCACGGTGATCACCGCCCGCATCAGCGGGGTAAAGGCGGGACTGGACATCTCGGTCAACGACCTGGAGGCCCACTACCTTGCCGGCGGGAACGTGGTCAATGTGGTGAACGCCATGATCTCGGCGGACAAGGCCAACATCGCGATGCCGTTCAAGCGCGCGGCGGCCATCGACCTCGCCGGCCGTGACGTCCTCGCCGCGGTGAAGATGTCCGTGATCCCCAAGGTGATCGAGACCCCGCGGATCGCGGCGGTGGCCAAGGACGGCATCCAGCTCATCGCGGTGTCCCGGGTCACGGTGCGGACCAATATCGACCGCCTGGTGGGGGGCGCCGGCGAGGAGACGATCATCGCGCGGGTGGGCGAGGGCATGGTCAGCACGATCGGCTCCGCCGGGACCCACAAGGATGTGCTGGAGAACCCCGATCACATCTCCAAGCACGTGCTCGGCAAGGGCCTGGATGCAGGGACCGCCTACGAGATCCTGTCCATCGACATCGCGGACGTCGATGTCGGGGAGAACATCGGCGCCAAGCTGCAGATCGATCAGGCCAACGCCGACAAGCAGATCGCCCAGGCCAAGGCCGAGGAACGGCGTGCGATGGCGGTGGCCCTGGAGCAGGAGATGCGTGCGCGGGTGGTCGAGGCCGAGGCCGACGTGCCTCGCGCCATGGCCGAGGCCTTCCGGCAAGGCAACCTGGGGATCATGGACTACTACCGGATGAAGAACGTGCAGGCCGACACGACCATGCGAGAGGCCATCGCCGAGGACGGCCCCGAGCCGCCACCGCCGCCGGCGGCGAAGCGATAGCGGGGGCCAGGCCCGTGAGAGCGATCACCTCGCAGCAGATCATTCTCTTCTTGGCCTTGGTCCTGGTGATCATGTTCAACCTGATCACCGCCTGGATCCAGCGCCGGGCCCGGGAGCGGCAGCGCCCTCGGCCCACGGAGCCCGCCCCGGCGCCGCCGGCGGCGCGCGAGGGATGGCCGCCCGCCGCACTGCCTCCGGGGGCCCGGGCC
>DATEDO010000119.1:0-18482 GCA_035281625.1 Candidatus Methylomirabilota bacterium | reverse complement strand
CGCCGGCCCCCGCCACCCCGGCGGCTCCCACCGCGCCCGCGCCCGCGACACCCGCCCCCGCCGGCCAGAAGTAAGGCCGATGCGCCGCCTCGCCGGCCTCGCGGTGGTCCTCGGGATCATCGCCGCGCTCGCCGGCGGCTGCGGGTCGCAGGGCGAGACCAAGGGGGCCGCACCGTCCGAGGCCAGCACGGAGCGCGCCTACGGGGACACCTTCGTCGAGGCGTCCATCGGGGACATCGGGGCGCTCATCCCCAGCCTCGCCACCGACGCGCCCTCCCACGAGGTGGGCGGGCTGGTCTACGACCAGCTCATCCGCGCCGACAAGAACGTCACGTGGCTCCCCGCGATGGCGGAGTCGTGGCAGTTCACCCCGGACTGCCTCGGCCTGACCTTCAAGCTTCGCAAGGACGTGAAGTGGCACGACGGCCAGCCGTTCACATCCGAGGACGTGGTCTTCACCTGGAAGACCCTCGTCAATCCCAAGACGCCGGCGCCCTTCAAGGAGAAGTTTCTCCAGATCGAGAACGTGACGGCCCCCGACCCGTACACGGCGCAGGTGACGTACAAGCAGCCCTTCGGGCGCGCCCTCGAGAGCTGGGACGAGTACATCCTGCCCAAGCACCTGCTCGAGGGGTACGTGGCCGACGGCAAGCTGCGCGAGTCACCCCAGAACAAGCGCCCCATCGGCACCGGCCCGTATCGCTTCAAGGAGTGGCGGAGCGGGGAGAAGGTCGTGCTCGTGGCGAGTCCCGATTACTATCTCGGCCAGCCCTACCTCTCACGCATCGTCTACCGCGTGATCCCCAGTCAGGCCACGATCTTCCTCGAGCTCAAGGCGCGCGGGGTGGACTACTCGGCCGGCCTCACCGCCGTGCAGTACATGCGGCAGACCGAGTACCCCGCGTTCCGCAAGGCGTACAACAAGTTCCGCTACCCGGGCAACGGCTATACCTTCCTCGCCTTCAACCTGAAGGACCCGCGCTTCGCGGACCGGCGCGTGCGGCAGGCGTTCGCCCACGCCATCGACAAGAAGGAGCTGATGGACGGAGTGGCCATGGGCTTGGCCCGCGAGGCGACGGGTCCCATCCGGCCCACCAACTGGGCCTACACCGATCAGGTCCCGCGCTTCGCGTTCGACCCCGCCGCGGCCAAGCGGCTGCTCGAGGACGCCGGATGGGCGGACCGTGACGGCGACGGGATCGTCGAGGACAGGAACGGCCGGCCGTTCGCGTTCACCATCCGCACCAACCAGGGGAACGACGAGCGGAAGCGCATCGCCGAGATCGTGCAGCAGCGCCTGCTGCACGTCGGGGTGAAGGTGGAGATCCAGACCATCGACTGGGCGTCCTTCATCAAGGAGTTCGTGAAGCCGCGGAAGTTCGAGGCCATCGTGCTGGGGCTGGGCTTCGGCGTCGATCCCGACCAGTACGTGCTGTGGCACTCCTCGCAGACCGGGCCCGAGCAGATGAACCGCACCGGCTACGCCAATCCGGAGGTGGACGCCCTCCTCGAGAAGGGCCGCGCGTCGTGCCGCCGCGAGGACCGTGTGAAGACCTATCACCGCATCCAGGAGATCCTCGCCGAGGACCTCCCCATGCTCTTCCTCTACGTGCGCGACGCCTTGCCCGTCGTGTCCTCGCGCGTGCACGGCCCGGATCCGGGCCCGGCGGGGATGCTCTGGAACCTGCACGAGTGGTACGTCCCGAAGTCGCTCCAGGTCTATACCGCCGGCTAGATGGGGCTCTTCGTTCTCCGGCGGCTCCTGCTCGCCCTTCCCCTCCTCGTCGGCATCACCTTCGTCTCCTTCGTGGTCATCTCGCTCGCGCCCGGCGGGCCGCTCGACTTCCTGGAGGCGGACAATCCCGACCTCTCGCCGGAGGTCAAGCGCCAGCTCACCGAGCTCTACGGGCTCGACAAGCCGATCGTGGTGCAGTACGGGCACTGGCTGCTGCGGATCGTGCAGCTGGACTTCGGCCGCTCGTTCCTGCCCGACGGCCGGCCGGTGCTCGCCAAGATCGGCGAGCGGATGCCCGTCACCCTCGCGCTCAACCTCATCGAGCTGTTCATCATCGTGTCGGTGGCGGTGCCCATCGGAGTCCTGTCGGCCACGCGCCAGTACTCGCTCTTCGACAAGGTCACCACCGTCTTCGTGTTCGTGGGCTTCGCGACTCCGGACTTCTGGCTGGCCCTCCTCCTCATGGCGCTCTTCGGGGCCCAGCTCGGCTGGCTGCCCATCTCCGGCCTTCGCCATATCAACGCCGAGTACCTCCCGTTCTGGAGCCAGCAATGGGATCTTCTCAGCCACCTCATCCTCCCCATCACGGTGGCGACGTTCGGCGGCCTCGCCGGCTTCTCGCGCTACATGCGGCAGAGCATGCTCGAGGTGGTGCGGCAGGACTACGTGCAGACCGCCCGCGCCAAGGGCCTCCCCGAGGGAGTCGTGATCGGCAAGCATGCCCTTCGCAATGCGCTCCTGCCCGTCGTGACGATCCTGGGCCTGTCCCTGCCCGGCCTGATCGGGGGCAGCGTGATCATCGAGTCGGTGTTCGCCATCCCCGGCATGGGGCAGCTCATGGTCCAGTCGATCTACGCGCGGGACTACCCCGTGGTGATGGGCAACCTGGTCATCGTGGCGGTGCTCACCCTGGTGGCCAATCTCTTCGCCGACATCGCGTACGGCCTGGTGGATCCGCGCATCCGCCTGGGCCGTGGCCGCCGCGGCCGGTAGGGGCGGCGCGTGCCCGGCCGGCGCGAGGAGATGGTGGCCTTCTGGCGGACGTTCGCGCGCAACCGCCTCGCCGTCATCGGCGGCGCGGTGGTGGCGGTCCTCGTCGTGCTGGCGGTGCTGGCCCCGGCCCTGGCGCCCTGGGATCCCGCCAAGCACGACACGAGCATCGTGCTCGCGGCCCCCTCGTGGCAGCACTGGATGGGGACCGATCAGCTCGGCCGCGACGTCCTCTCCCGCGTGCTCTACGGCTCCCGGGTGTCGCTCGCGGTCGGCTTCGTCTCGGTGGGTATCGCCACGATCGTCGGCATCCTCCTCGGCGCCGCCGCCGGCTATCACGGGGCGATGGTGGACGGGCTCATCATGCGGCTCGTCGACCTCATGCTGGTCTTCCCGCGCTTCTTCCTCCTCCTCGCCGTGCTCGCCTTTCTGAAGCCCTCCATCTGGACCATCATGGTGGTGATCGGCCTCACCGGCTGGATGAGTGTGGCCCGGCTCGTGCGCGCGGAGTTCCTCACGCTGCGCGAGCGCGAATTCGTGATCTGGTCGGAGTCAGTCGGGGCCAGCGCAGCCAGAATCGTCTTCCGCCACATCCTGCCCAATGCGATGGCCCCGGTGCTGGTGGCGATGACGCTCGGCATCCCCGCCGCCATCCTCATGGAGTCGGGACTGTCCTTCCTCGGCCTCGGCGTTCAGCCCCCGCACGCGACCTGGGGCAACATCCTCACCGACGGCAAGGACTCCCTCGAGATCGCGTGGTGGATGACGGTTTACCCCGGCCTCGCCATCCTCATCACCGTGCTGTCCTACAACCTCCTCGGCGAGGGAATCCGGGACGCGCTCGATCCCCGCCTGCGGCAGTCCCGCGTCGGGCGCATCATCCGCGTGGGAAAGTAGCGCGCTCCGCGCGCGGGCTTCGTTGACAAGCTCCGTCGCCGCGGGGCATACTTTGCCCTCGCCGGCGCCGAAGTGGCGGAATTGGCAGACGCGCACGTTTGAGGGGCGTGTGGGGCAACCCGTGGGGGTTCGAGTCCCCCCTTCGGCACCATCCCAGCCGGCATTCTCGCCCTCCCGCGATCCTTTCTACCTGGTAGAAGCGCGCCGTCCTCGCGGCGGCGAGCGATAGCACCCCCGTAAGTGTTCGTAGAATCGCGGGCACCCGCGACGCCCCCTCTGGGCACCGCGATTGCTTACCAGCAATCGAGCGTCCGCCCGCGGGGGTCAGGCGATGGTCGGGAACAGGCTGCAGGCGATGGGGATCAGCCTTGCGCTCGGTTTGCTGCTCGCACTCGCCGCTCCCGTCCAGGCGCTCGCTCAGTCCGCCATGACGCAGAGCCAGACGCTGGGGCTGCTCCTCCTGCTGGGCCTCGCGCCCCGCCCGCCGGCGCTCGCGCCTCCTCCGACGAGGCACGCCACCGCGCCGAAGGAGAGGAAGGCGCGGGCGGTCGCCGACCAGGCGCCCGCCGATCCCCAGCGGGTGAAGCCACACTGACCTCCGGCTCCCGGCCGGTCCGACTCCCCGGCCCATGAAGGCCCCGCGACGCTCGCTCGAAAACCAGCTCGCGTTGCTCGTCGACGCGAGCACGCTGCTCGGATCGGGGCTTCCCATCGACCACGCGCTCCCGCGCCTGGCGCGTCTGGCCGTACCGGAGCTGGGCGACCTCTGCGCCGTCGACCTCATCGTCGACGACGGCGCTCGCGCGCGCATCGCCATCGCGCACGCCAACCCCGCCCGCGAGTCGCTCGCGCGCGCCCTGCACTTCCCGCGCGCGGTGGAGGCGGCCACGCGGGAGCGCAACGCCGTCATGGTCCCCCGGCCGACCGCGACCGATCTCAGCGAGGAGGCGGAGAGCGGGGAGCCATCACCCCTGCCGCGTCTCAATCCCCGCTCCTGGATCGTGGCGCCGCTTTTCGGCGCAGACCGGGTGTACGGCGTCCTCACCTTCGCCATCACCGAGTCGAGCCGGCAGTACGACCGCATCGATCTGCGGATGGCGGTGCTGATCGCGCAGCGGGCCGCGCTCGCCATCGAGGCCGAGCGCCTGGGCCGCGAGGCCGCGGCCGCGCGGGGGAGTGTCGAGGTGGCCACTCGGGCGCGTGACGAGTTCCTCGCCACCCTCTCCCACGAGCTGCGCAATCCGCTGAACGCCGTCCTCGGCTGGGCCCGGCTGCTCGAGCAGGGGCATCTCTCCGACGAGCAGGCGCGCCGTGCCGTGGCGATCATTCTTCGAAATGTCGAGGCCCAGGCCCGGCTGGTGGACGATCTCCTCGACCTCTCCACCGTGGTGAACGGCCGCATGCGCCTGCACGTCGGACCGGTGGACCTGGGGGACCTCATCCGCGGCGTGGTGGAGGCGATGCGGCCGGCGACCGACGCCAAGCAGATCCGGCTCACGACGGTGCTGGAATCCCCGGGCGGCCCCGTCAACGGCGATGCCGACCGGCTGCAGCAGGTGATGTGGAACCTCATCGCCAACGCCGTGAAGTTCACGCCCGCGGCCGGCCGCGTGGAGGTGACGCTGCGACGGGTGCGCTCGCACGTCGAGATCGTGGTGGCGGACACCGGGCAGGGCATTCCGGCCGCGCTCCTGCCCCATGTGTTCGACCGCCTCCGGCAGGGCGACAGCTCCACCACCCGGGCCCATGGCGGGCTCGGCATCGGCCTCTCCCTCGTGCGTCACCTCGTGGAGCTCCACGGTGGATCGGTCACCGCCGAGAGCCCGGGCAAAGACCAGGGGGCGACGTTCACGGTGCGCCTGCCTCTGCTGGTCGCCGACGTCCCCGAGCTCCCCATGGTCTCCCGGGAAAGCCCGTCCGGCGACGGCGTGTCGCTCGCGGGCGTCCGGGTGCTGGTGGTGGACGACGATCCCGCGGCGGTGGATCTGGTCGCGGCGATCCTTCGCCAGCAGGGGGCTTACGTGACCGGCTGCACCTCCACCGCGGCGGCGCTGCTCACCGCGCCGGGCTGGCGCCCCGACGTGGTCGTGTCCGACATCGAGATGCCGGAGGAGGACGGCTACACGTTGGTCCGGAAGCTCCGGGCCCTGCCTCCCGAGGCGGGGGGCCGGACGCCCGTGGTGGCGCTCACCGCGTTCGGCCGCCCCGAGGACCGGATCCGCAGCCTCCGCGCCGGATTCAACATCCACATGGCCAAGCCCGTCGATCCCGACGAGCTCATCGCCGTCGTCGCCAACCTGGCGGGACGCAACGCGTGAAGGAGCCCACGATGAAGGCCGAGGAAACCGCGCCCCAGCCGGTGGTCGCCATCTTCAACTCCAGCGACGACACCGTCGACTTGCTGCGAACCGCCCTCGACGCCGAGGGCTTTCACACCGTGGTGGGGCAGATCTCGGAGCTCAAGCGCGGCGCCCTCGACCTCGTCTCCTTCATCGAGCAGCATGCCCCGACCGTCATCGTCTACGACATCTCCCCGCCATACGACCAGAACTGGACGTTCCTCCGACTGGTACGGAGCGCGGACTCCGTCAAGGCGCGGCACTTCGTCATCACCACGACCAACAAGCCCGCTCTGGAGCGCCTCGTGGGGGAGACGGAGGCCATCGAGATCATCGGCAAGCCCTATGATCTGAGCCAGGTGGTGTCCTCCGTGCGGCACGCCCTGGACCCGCCCCCCGCCGCCTGACCGCCCCGTCTCGTCTGCCCGGGGTGCCGTGCTTGGCGGCTTGTGAAAGCTATGCCATAATGACGCCCGGCCAACGGGAAAAGGACACGACTTGATGGGAACTTCGCTCCCTCTCCTGGATCCGTCCGCGCCCCCCGCCTCACCCAAGCCGGCCTGGCTCAAGGTGCGGGCCCCGGGCGGCCCGAAATACCTGCGCCTGAAGGGTCTGATGCGCGAGTGGAACCTCCACTCGGTGTGCGAGGAGGCCCACTGTCCCAACATCGGCGAGTGCTGGGAAGACCTCACCGCCACGTTCATGATCCTCGGCGACGTCTGCACTCGGAACTGCGGCTACTGCGCCGTCACCCATGGGCGGCCGCAGTGGGAGGATCGTGAAGAGCCGGAGCGGGTGGGGCGGGCGGTGGGCGAGCTGGGGCTGGAGCACGTGGTCATCACGTCCGTGAACCGCGACGATCTCGCCGACGGCGGCGCCGCGCACTTCGCGGCGACGGTGGGCGCGATCCGGAAGCATGCGGCGGGCTGCCGCGTCGAGCTCCTGATTCCCGACTTCCAGGGCAGCGCGGCCGCGCTCGGGACGGTGATTGCCTCCGGCCCCGACATCCTGAACCACAACACGGAGACGGTGCCCCGCCTTTACAAGATGGCCCGCCACGGGGGACGCTACGAGCGGACGCTGGAGCTGTTCCGCCGCGCGCGCCGCGCCGCCCCCGCGCTCCTCACCAAGTCGGGCATCATCGTCGGCCTGGGCGAGGAGCGGGACGAGCTGATCGCGACGCTGCGGGACCTGCGGGCCGCCGACGTGAACATCCTCACCCTCGGGCAGTACCTCCGGCCGTCCGCCCGGCATCTGCCGGTGGCCCGCTACTACCATCCCGACGAGTTCCGCGAGCTGGCCGAGGTGGGACGGGAGCTGGGCTTCGCCCACGTCGAGTCGGGCCCCCTGGTGCGCTCCTCCTATCACGCCAAGTCGCAGGCGCGGGGGCTCTAGCCGTGGAGCTCTTTCAGCTCTTCCTCGTGTTCGCGATCTCCGCGGGCGTGGCCGCGCTCCTCATCAGCATCCCGTCGCTCATCGCGCCCCGGCGCCTCACCCCGGTCAAGCTCGACCCCTTCGAATGCGGCAAGGACCCGGTGGGCCTCCCGGAGGGGCGCTTCCCCATCAAGTTCTCGACCATCGCGATCTTCTTCATCATCTTCGACATCGAGATGCTCTTCCTCTGGCCCTGGGCGTCGCTCTTCTACGCGCACCGGGGCTGGTTCCTGTTCAACGAGATGATGGTGTTCCTGGGCATCCTCATGCTCGGGTTCCTCTACGTCTGGAAAAAGAGAGGGTTCGAATGGGAGTAGGCGGCTTTTTCACCTCCAAGCTCGACGAGGCCATCGGCTGGGCCCGGAAGTACTCCATCTTCCAGTACCCGTTCGTGACGGCGTGCTGCGGGATGGAATACATGGCCACCGCGTGCTCGCACTATGACGTGGACCGCTTCGGCGCGGGTCTCCCGCGCTTCTCGCCCCGCCAGGCCGACGTGCTGTTCGTGGTGGGCACCATCAGCCACAAGATGGCGCCGGTGCTGAAGCGGATCTATGACCAGATGTGCGAGCCGAAGTGGGTGGTCGCCTTCGGCGTGTGCACCTGCACCGGCGGGTTCTACAACAACTACGCCACCGTCCAGGGCATCGACACCATCATTCCCGTGGACGTCTACATTCCCGGCTGCCCGCCGCGGCCCGAGAGCGTGATCGATGGCCTGATGAAGCTCCAGGACAAGATCGCCGCGGGGGCCCAGCGCTTCTGATGGACGGCGGAGCGATCGTCGCGCGGCTGAAGACGCGGCTGGGCGCGCGCGTCACCGAGACTCACGCGCACCGTGGCGATCACACCGCGGTGGTGACCCGCGACGCCATCGTGGAGGCCCTGGCCTATCTCCGGGACGAGCCGGACCTCCGGTGCGACCTCCTCGTCGACGTCACCGCCGTCGACTACCTGCGCTATCCGGGGCGCGAGGATGGCCCGCGCTTCGACGTGGTCTACCACCTCTACTCCATCCCGCATCGGCACCGCGTGCGGCTCCGGGTGCCGGTGGAGCAGGACGACCCCGTGGTGCCCACCGCGACCACGCTCTGGCCCATCGCGAACTGGCTGGAGCGCGAGGTGTGGGACATGTTCGGGATTCGCTTCCACGGCCACCCCGATCTCCGGCGCCTGCTCCTCTACGAGGAGTTCCAGGGGCATCCCCTCCGCAAGGACTATCCCATCGAGCGGCGGCAGCCGCTCATTGGACCAAATGTCTAGCGAGCCGCAGCCGCAAGGCGAGGCGAGCAATACGAACATCGGGAATGACCGATAAGCGAGAAGTGGGAATGAGCGACCCGCGGACGACCACCGAGCTGTTCCTGGGCGAGGGGCCCGGCGTCCCCGACGCCAAGTCGAACCACATGTTCGTCAACCTGGGTCCGGCCCACCCCGCCATGCACGGCATCATCCGCATCTTCGCGGAGCTGGATGGAGAGACGGTGGTGAAGGCGGACGTGGAGATCGGCTATCTCCACCGCGCCTTCGAGAAGGATTGCGAGATCGGTCCCTACAACAACGCCATTCCCTACACCGACCGCCTCAACTACGTCTCGCCGCTCATCAACAACTTCGGCTACGCCTCGGCGGTGGAGAAGCTGCTCGGCATCGACGTCACCGATCGCTGCCAGTACATCCGCGTGATCATGAGCGAGATCTCGCGGATCTGCGATCACCTCACCTGCGTCGGCGCCTCCGCCATGGAGCTGGGGGCCTTCACTGTCTTCCTCTACATGATCAAGGCCCGGGAGTTCCTGTGGGAGCTCGTGGAAGAAGTGACGGGGGCGCGGCTCACCATCTCGTACGGGCGCGTGGGCGGCGTCAAGGCCGATCTGCCCGCCGGCTTCCACGAGAAGGTCAAGAAGGCCTTCGCCGAGGTGCGGCAGGTGCTCGAGGAGACGCACACCCTCGTCACCGGCAACCGCATCTTCATGGATCGCATGGTGGGCGTGGGCGCGATCAGCGGACCGGAGGCGGTCGCATGGGGCATCACCGGGCCCTTCCTGCGCGGCTCCGGCGTGAACTACGACGTGCGCAAGGCCCAGCCCTACTGGGCCTACGACCGGATGCAGTTCGAGGTGCCGCTGGGAAAGAACGGCGACAACTTCGACCGCTTCCTCGTGCGCATGGCGGAGATGGAGCAGTCGATGCGCATCGCCGAGCAGGGTCTCGAGGGCCTGCCCGGCGGATCCATCCAGGTCGACTGGGAGGGGAAGGCCATCGACCCCGCCGCCTACGTCGACCGCGGCAAGCAGGGAAAGACCGAAGGGCTCCTCCTCGTGCCCATTCAGCTCTCGCCCAATCTCCAGGGGCAGGGGCGCGACGCCCAGCGGCGGGTCAATGCCGCCGACAAGCAGGTCGTGCTGCCGCCCAAGGAGACCACCTACGGCTCGATCGAGGGCCTGATGAACCACTTCATGCTCGTGATGGACGGCTTCGGGATCCGCCCGCCCGCGGGCGAGGCCTACTTCCCTGTCGAGGGGGCCAACGGCGAGCTGGGCTTCTACGTCGTCTCCGACGGTACCGACCGGCCCTACCGCGTGCGCTGCCGGCCCCCGTGCCTGCCGCCGGTGGCCGCGCTCCCGCGCATGATCGAGGGCCAGATGGTCGCCGACATCATCCCGACCTTCGGCTCCGTCAACATGATCGGCGGGGAGCTCGACCGCTGATGGCCGACCCGAAGAATCCGCGCTTCACCGAGGCGCAGCTCGCCGAGGTCCGCCGGCTCCAGGGACTCTATCCCGACAAGCGCGGCGCCCTCCTGCCCGTGCTCCACCTCGCCCAGGACACGTTCGGCTACATCTCCCTGGAGATCGAGGCGTACGTGGGGACGCTCTTCGAGCTCTCGCCGGCCCACGTGCACGAGGTTGTGACGTTCTACACCATGTACTTCCAGCAGCCCCGGGGGCGGCACGTGGTGGCGGTGTGCCACAACCTCTCCTGCCATCTCATGGGCGCCAAGGACATCATCGAGCACTGCAAGACCCGCCTCGGCGTGGAGCCGGGCGAGACCACCGCCGACGGCAAGGTGACGCTGCTCACCGTGGAATGCCTCTGCGCGTGCGAGCTGGCGCCCATGATGCAGGTGGACGACCGCTACGAGGGCCTGCTCACGACGGACAAGGTGGACGGCATCCTCGGGGGGCTCGCCTGATGGCCGAGAAGATCCTCTCGAAGAACTTCGACGTCCAGGGTGCCCACACCCTCCGGGGGTACCGCGACGGCGGCGGGTATCGGGGCTGGGACAAGGCCAAGGGCATGGAGCCCGCCGCCATCACCGAGGAGGTGAAGAGGTCCAACCTCCGCGGGCTGGGCGGCGCCGGCTTCCCCACCGGCGTGAAGTGGGGGTTCATCCCCAAGGGCTCGACCGCGCCCAAGTACCTCGTGGTCAACGCCGACGAGGGCGAGCCGGGGACGTTCAAGGACCGCTACATCCTCGAGCGCGATCCCCACGCCCTCATCGAGGGCATGCTCATCGCCGCGCGCGCCATCGACTCGCGGCTGGGCTTCGTCTACATCCGTGGGGAGTACGTGCAGCCGTGGCGCGCCTTCAGCGCGGCGGTGAAGGAAGCCTACGACGCGGGCCTCCTGGGGCCGAGCGTGCCCGGCGGCGGCTTCGACATCGTGATCCATCGCGGCGCCGGCGCCTACATCTGCGGTGAGGAGACGGGGCTCATCTCCTCGCTGGAGGGGATGAAGGGCTGGCCCAAGGTCAAGCCGCCGTTCCCCGCCGTCAAGGGCGCCTTCGGGCAGCCCACCATCGTGAACAACGTGGAGACCCTGGCCTGCCTGCCGCACATCGTCACGCGGGGCGGGGAGTGGTTCGCCGGGCTCGGCACCAAGACCCAGGGCGGCACGCGGCTCTACTCGGTGTCGGGGCACGTGGCGCGCCCGGGCGTGGTCGAGGCGCCGGTGTCGGTGACGCTGCGCCAGCTCATCTACGATCATTGCGGTGGTATTCGCGGTGGGCGGCGTCTGAAGGCGGTGGTGCCGGGCGGGTCGTCCGCGGCCATCCTCACGCCCGACGAGATCGACATCCCCATGGACGTGGACGGGCCCAAGAGCAAGGGCTCGATGATCGGCTCCGCGGGGGTGATCGTGATGGACGACACGGTGTCCATTCCCGATGCCCTCATGGTGGTGGCGCGCTTCTACGCCCACGAGTCGTGCGGGCAGTGCACGCCGTGCCGCGAGTCCACCGGCTGGATCTACAGGATGGCGCACCGGATCGTGGAGGGGAAGGGCCGCAAGGAAGACCTCGACAACATCCTGGACGTGGCCAAGCGCGGCGCCGGGACCACCATCTGCGCCTTCTACGACGGCGCGGTGGGGCCCTACATCAGCTACATCGAGAAGTTCCGCGAGGAGTTCGAGGCTCTCATCCGGAGCGGCGCGCATGCCTAAGCTGACCATCAATGGCAAGGAGATCGAGGTCCCCGCGGGGACCAATCTGATCGAAGCGGCGCGCGCGGCGGGCGCGGAGGTGCCGCACTACTGCTACCACCCCGGGCTGTCCATCGCCGGCCAGTGCCGCCTCTGCATGGTGGACATCGACAAGGTTCCGCGGCCGCAGATCGCCTGTAACACCCAGGTCGCCGAGGGCATGGTGGTCCACACCGAGACCGATCGGGTGAAAGACACGCGCCGGTCGATCATGGAGTTCCACCTGATCAATCACCCGCTGGACTGTCCGGTGTGCGATCAGGCGGGCGAGTGCTGGCTCCAGATCTACTACATGAAGCACGGCCTCTACGACCCGCGCATGACCGACGAGAAGGTGCACAAGCCCAAGGCGGTGCCGCTCGGGCCCCACGTGATCCTGGACGCCGAGCGATGCATCCTCTGCTCGCGCTGCGTTCGCTTCTGCGACGAGATCACCGGCACCGGTGAGCTGGGCATCTTCCAGCGGGGCGACCACTCGGAGATCGGCCTCTTCCCGGGCACCGTGCTGGACAACAATTACTCCGGCAACGTCATCGACATCTGCCCGGTGGGCGCCCTCACCGACCGCGACTTCCGTTTCCAGGTGCGGGTGTGGTACCTCGACAGCGCCAGGAGCCTCTGCAACGGCTGCGCGCGCGGCTGCAACGTGGAGATCCACACCAGCAAGCAGCGGCCCCACCACAACCAGGGCAAGCGCATCGCGCGGCTCAAGCCCCGCTTCAACGCCGAGGTCAACCAGTGGTGGTTGTGCGACATCGGCCGCTACGGCTTCCGCTGGATCGACGACGACTCGCGCCTCACCGCGCCGGCCGTGAAGACGGACGGGCAGGCGATGGAGACGACGTGGGACGAGGCGCTCGCCGCGGTGGCCGGCGCGCTCGGCCGCCACCGGCCCGACGAGGTCGGCGTGCTGGCCTCACCCCAGATGTCCAACGAGGACCTCTGGGCGTTGCGCCGGCTGCTGGACGGGCTGGGCGTGGCCAACCGTGACTTCACGGTGCCCCCGCGCGAGCCCGGCGAGGACGACAAGCTCCTCCTGCGGGCCGACCGGAACCCGAACACGCGCGGCGCCACGCTGCTGGGGCTCGGGCCGGGGCCGGGCGGCCTCGACGCGGGCGGCATCCTGGACGCCGCCGCCCAGAAGAAGGTGAAGTGCCTGTGGGTGCTGCACCACGAGCTCACCGCTTCCGGCTTCGCGGCGGCGCGGGTCAACGGCGCGCTCGCCGGCGCGGAGACCCTGATCTTCCAGGGGACCAACGCCGGGCTCACCTCGGCGCGCGCGTCGGTGGTCCTGCCCAGCGCGGCCTACGCGGAGGGCGATGGCACCTTCACCAACTTCCAGGGCCGCGTGCAGCGCTTCCGCCCCGCGGTGACCCCGCTCGGCGAAGCCCAGCCCGACTGGCGGGTCTTCGGCCGGCTCGCCGCCCGCGTGCCCAAGCTGGCCGCCGCCGCTGACCCCGCTCTCGGCGCGGAGCGGCCGGACCAGGTATTCGCCGCGCTCGCCGCCGCGGTGCCGGCCTACGCCGGGCTCACCTACCGGAGCCTCGGGGACGCGGGCCAGATGGTGAAGGCGTGACCCCACAGGAGCTGATGCAGGGGCGGCCCGGCGACTTCATCGTCGCCGCCATCCCGGTGGCGTTCATCATGTTCGTGGTCCTGAACTTCGGCGGGCTCCTCACGTGGGTGGAGCGCAAGCAGTCGGCCATCATGCAGGACCGCATCGGGGCCAACCGCGCGTCCATCTTCGGCATCCGCATCCTCGGCCTGCTGCACCCACTCGCCGACGCCATCAAGATGCTCACGAAGGAAGACTTCATGCCCGCCCGGGCGGACCGGCTGCTGTTCAAGCTGGCCCCGTTCGTGTCGGTGTTCTTCGCCCTCGCCGCGTTCGCCTCCATCCCGTTCGGCGACACCCTCCATCTCCTCGGGCGCGACATCCCCCTCCAGGCGGTGACGCTGAACGTGGGCATCCTCTACGTGCTCGCCATGCTCTCGCTGGGTGTGTACGGGCTCATGATGGCGGGCTGGGCCTCGGCCAGCAACTACGCCCTCCTCGGCGGTCAGCGCGCGGCCGCCCTCATGATCTCGGCGGAGATCGCCATCGGCGCGTCCATCATGGGCGTGGTCATGGTGTACGGCTCGCTCGACATGCAGGACATCGCGCGCGGGCAGGGCCAGCCGCTGCTGCCGCAGCTCTTCGGCCAGTGGATTCCCGCGTGGGGGATCCTCACCCAGCCCCTCGCGTTCTTCCTGTTCCTCACCGCGGGCATCGCCGCCACCAAGCGCATCCCCTTCGACATGCCGGAGGGCGAGTCCGAGATCATCGGCTACTTCGTCGAATACAGCGGCATGAAGTTCGGCATGTTCGCGATGGCGGACTTCCTGGAGACGGTGGTGATCGCGGGCATGACCACCGCGCTCTTCCTCGGCGGCTGGCAGGTCCCCTATCTCCAGGCCACCGGCTTCGTCTTCCCCTGGGGCGCCACCCTGGCGCTCCCGCACCTCTTGGTGGTCGGCCTCCAGGTCGGCGCTTTTCTCACGAAGGTGGTCGTGCTGATCTGGTTCCTCATGCTCATCCGGTGGACGCTTCCCCGCTTCCGCTACGACCAGGCCATGCGCCTCGGGTGGCTCGGCCTGTTCCCCCTCTCCATCCTGAACATCGTCCTGACCGGCCTCGTGCTGCTGGTCCTGGGGAGATAGCCGGATGCCCACGCACTACCTGCCTCCCCGCGGCGAGATGGACCCGCGGCACTCGAACCGGCTCTCGATCCGCCAACGCTTCTATCTCATAGAAGTGCTGGCCGGCCTCCGCCTCACCGGGGTCCGCTTCTTCTCCAACATGTGGAAGCACACGCTCAACATGCTGGGGGTGAAGAGCGCGCGGGGCGCGGTGACCATCCAGTACCCCGACGAGCGCCGGCCCTACGCGCCGCGGCTCCGCAGCCTCCATCGCCTGGTGCGCCGTGAAGACGGCTCGCCCCGCTGCGTGGCCTGCATGATGTGCGAGACGGTGTGCCCGGCCCACTGCATCTACATCGTGGCGAGCGAGCACCCCAATCCCGAGATCGAGAAGGTGCCGGAGCGTTTCGACATCGACCTCGGCAAGTGCGTGTTCTGCGGCTACTGCGTGGAAGCCTGCCCGGAGGACGCCATCCGCATGGACACCGGCATCCTGGAGTTCTCCTCCTTCAGCCGCTCCGGCATGATCTACACGAAGGAGACGCTCCTCGCCCTCGAGCCCGCGCGCACGGATGGGACGCCCACGTCTCCCGTGCCCATCCCGGCGGACCGGACCCTCTGATGCCCTACGGGCCGTTTCTCCTCTTCGCGCTCATCGTGGTGGGCTCGGCGTTCGGAGTGATCCTCCTCCGCAACCCCATTCATGCGGCCTTGTTCCTCACCGTGAACCTGGCCGGCGTGGCCGCCCTCTACCTCACGCTCCAGGCGCAGTTCCTCGCCCTCGTCCAGGTCATCGTGTACGCGGGGGCCATCGCGGTGCTGTTCGTCTTCGCCATCATGGTCCTGATCCCGGGGAAGGAGGAGACGGGGCCCGATCCGCTGCGGGCGCAGCGCTGGCTCGCGGTGCCCTTCGCGGGGCTCCTCCTCCTCGAGACCCTCCTCATCCTGCGCTCGGCGGGGATGCAGACGGCGGCACGCCCGGCCGCGACCGAGGCGAGCAACGAGCCCCTCTACCGCCTGCTGCTCACCGACTTCCTCTTTCCTTTCGAGGTCACGTCGGTCCTGCTTCTCACCGCGCTGGTCGGGGTCATGGCCCTGGCCAAGCGTAGGGTATCCTGATCCCATGGTCCCCGAGTCGTACTACGTGGCGCTCTCCGCGGGCCTCTTCGCCATCGGCGTGCTCGGCGTGCTGATCCGGCGGGACCCGCTGATCATCTTCATGTCCATCGAGCTCATGCTCAACGCGGCCAATCTGGCCCTGGTCGCCTTCGGGCATCGCCACGGCGTCGCCGACGGGCAGGCCCTTGCGCTGTTCGTGATGGCGGTGGCTGCCGCGGAGGTCGCGGTGGGCCTGGCCATCATCGTCGCGATCTTCCAGCTCCGCCGCCGGCTCTCGGTGGACGAGCTGTCGGTGATGCGAGGCTAGAAGCACGCCGGGTCGGCCGGACCCGTCGGTACCGTCCAGGAGGAAAGGTCTCATGGCCCAGGCGAAGACCATTGTCTTGGCGCCCCGGCTCGATGCCGAGCTTGCACGGCGCATTCTGTACCAGATGTCCCTGATCCGCCGGTTCGAGGAGAAGGCGGCGGAGATGTACGCCCTGGGGAAGATCGGCGGCTTCCTCCACCTCTACATCGGCCAGGAGGCGGTGGCGGTGGGGGCCACGTCGGCGATCCGTCCCGACGACTACGCGGTGTCGTCGTATCGGGAGCATGGGCATTGCTTGGCGAAGGGCTCCGACCCCAAGAAGGTGATGGCCGAGCTGTTCGGCCGCATGGGCGGGCTCTCCAAGGGCAAGGGCGGCTCCATGCACCTCTTCGACAAGAGCGTGAATTTCCTGGGCGGGCACGGCATCGTGGGCGCCCATCTGCCACTCGCCGCGGGCGCCGGCTTCGCCATCAAGTATCAGGGCGGTGATCAGGTCGTGCTGTGCTACTTCGGCGACGGCGCGGTGCCGGAGGGCGAGTTCCACGAGTCCATGAACCTGGCCGCGCTGTGGAAGCTGCCGGTGATCTTCCTCTGCGAGAACAACCGCTACGCCATGGGCACCGCCATCCACCGCGCCCTCGCCCAGACCGAGGTGTGGCGCTTCGCCGAGACCTACGGCATGCACGGTGAGGCGGTGGACGGCATGGACGTGCTGGCGGTCCGCGACTGCGTGATGCGAGCGGTGGAGCGGGCGCGGCGGGACAAGGCGCCGGCCCTCATCGAGGCGCGCACCTACCGCTTCCGCGGCCACTCGATGCGCGACCCCGCGGGCGCGGTGTACCGCACCAAGGAAGAGGTGGAGCGGGAGAAGCTGCGCGACCCCATCACGCTCTTCGCGGAGCGCTGCGCCAAGGATGGGATCCTCTCCGAGGCCGACGTCAAGGCGGTGGAGAAGGACGTCAGCGACGTGGCGGACGAGGCGGTGGCCTTCGCGGAGGCCTCGCCGGAGCCGCCGCCGGAGGAGCTGTTCCAGGACGTCTACAGGGACTAGCCGATGGCCATCATGACGTATCGCGAAGCGCTGAACATGGCCCTCCGGGAGGAGATGGACCGCGACCCCCGGGTGTTCGTGATGGGTGAGGAGGTCGGGCTCTACGACGGCGCCTACAAGGTGACGCAGGGCCTCCTCAAGGCCTACGGCGAGCGGCGCATCATCGACACGCCCATCTGTGAATCCGGCTTCACGGGTGTTGGTGTAGGGGCGGCGATGCTGGGGCTGCGGCCGGTCATCGAGATGATGACCTTCAACTTCTCCATCCTCGCCCTCGACCAGATCGTCAACTCCGCGGCCAAGATGTGCTACATGTCGGGCGGACAGTACCCCATCCCGCTCGTGGTGCGCGGCCCCGGCGGCCCCGCCGCGCAGCTTGCCGCGCAGCACTCGCAGAGCATGGAGACGTACTTCTACCACGTGCCTGGGCTCAAGGTGGTGCGGCCGACCACGCCCGCGGACGCCAAGGGCCTGCTCAAGTCCGCCATCCGCGACGACAACCCCGTCATCTTCATCGAGGCGGAGACGCTCTATGCGGTGAAGGGCGAAGTGCCGGACGATCCGGACTTCACCATTCCGCTCGGCAAGGCCATCATCCGGCGCGAGGGCACCGACGTCACCGTGATCGCGTACATGGGCATGATGTATCGCGCCATGGAGGTCGCGGAGGAGCTGGCCAAGGAGGGTATCTCCTGCGAGCTGGTCGATCCGCGCACGCTGCGCCCCATGGACACCGACACCATCGTGTCGTCGGTCCGGAAGACCCACCGAGCCGTCGTGCTGGAGGCGGGCGCGGGCTTCGCGGGGATGGGATCAGAGATCGCCTCGGAGATCACCGAGGAGGCCTTCGACGACCTCGACGCGCCGGTGGAGCGCGTCACCGGCGAGAACGCCCCCATGCCCTACGCCAAGAACCTGGAGCGCCTCAAGACGCCCTCCAGGGAGAAGATCGCCGCCGCCATCCGGAAGGTCTGCTATCGATGATCACCAAGGTCGTGATGCCCAAGCTGTCCGACGCCATGGAGACCGGCAAGGTCATCAAGTGGCTCAAGAAGGAAGGCGATGCCGTCAAGGGGGGCGATGTCATCGCCGAGATCGAGACCGACAAGGCCAATGTCGAGATCGAGGCGTTCGGCTCGGGCGTCCTGCGCAAGCTCGTGGTCGGCGAGGGCGGCCAGGTGCCGGTGGGTGATCTCATCGCGGTGATCGCCGACCCCGCCGAGAGCATCGATGCCGTGCTGGCCGGCGGGCCCAAGGCCGCCGGCGCGCCCGCGCCCGCCGTCTCCGCCGCGCCGCCGGATCCGGCCAAGCCTGCCGCCGTTCCCTCGGCGACCATGCCGGGGCCCGTCCCCGGGACCGAGACCTACAAGTCCACCCCGGAGACCGGGAAGGTGGTGCCGCTGCAGGCCGAGTCGGGCGCCGCGCGGCGAGAGCCGGCGGCGGCCG
>DATEDO010000118.1:0-26661 GCA_035281625.1 Candidatus Methylomirabilota bacterium | reverse complement strand
GCGAGCAGCGCGTTCGTGCTCGTGTCGAAGTTCGCGGGTCCGGAGCGGACGCGCGCCAGCACCACCGCCTCGCTGAGGCCGCCCTTGACCATGGAGATGATGGAATCGTTGGTGAGGGTCTCCTGCGCGACGGCGACGGGCGCGGGACCCCCCAGCGCGGCGAGACTCGCCGCGAGCACGATGGCGAGGATCCGGGGGACGAAGAGCGTCTTCTTCATGGTGTTCCTCCTGCGGCATGAAAGCATCCGCTCGCGAGGCAAGTCAAGGGTGAGCCCACGGAGCCCGGGGGCGCGCCGCCTTGACCTCCTGCCGCCCGCCATGTTAGCGTTACGCCTGACTTTTGACCCGGTCGCCTCCCCTCCGAAACGGGCGGGAGGCGATGCGTCTGTGTAGCCCCGGAGGAGGCCCACCAATGGCGGCAGACCAGATCAAGCGGCTCTACGAATCCATGCCCGCCAAGCTCGATCGGGCCCGCAAGCGCTTCGGCCGCGCCCTCACCCTCGCCGAGAAGATCCTCGTCTCGCACGCCGACGATTTCGACAAGCAGGAGTGGAGCCGAGGCAAGGCCCAGCTCCGCCTCCGCGTGGACCGCGTCGCCCTCCAGGACGCCACCGGCCAGATGGCGCTGCTCCAGTTCATGCAGGCGGGGAAGAAGCAGGTCGCGGTGCCGTCCACCGTGCACTGCGATCACCTCATCCGCGCGCAGAGCGGCGCCCGCGAGGACATGGAGCGGGCCATCGCCGAGAACCGCGAGGTGTACGAGTTCCTCTTTTCCGCCTCCAGGAAGTACGGGATCGGGTTCTGGAAGCCCGGCGCGGGCATCATCCACCAGGTGGTGCTGGAGAACTACGCCTTCCCCGGCGGCCTCATGATCGGGGCCGATTCGCACACGCCCAACGGGGGCGGGCTCGGCATGGCCGCCATCGGGGTCGGCGGCGCGGACTGCGGCGAGGCGATGGCGGGCCTGGCGTGGGAGGTGCTCGATCCCAAGCTCGTGGGCGTGCGGTTGACCGGGAAGCTCTCCGGCTGGACCTCCGCGAAGGACGTCATCACCTACCTCTGCGGGCTCCTCACCGTGAAGGGCGGCACCAACAAGATCATCGAGTACTTCGGCCCCGGGGCGGAGAGCATCAGCGCTACCGGCAAGGGCACCATCTGCAACATGGGCGCGGAGCTGGGCGCCACCACCTCGCTGTTCCACTTCGACGACCGCATGGCCGCATACCTGCGGGCGACGGATCGCGCGGATCAGGCCGCGCTCGCGGAGGCGAACCGGCAGCACCTCGTCGCCGACCCCGAGGTGCTCGCCGAGCCCAAGAAGTACTACGACGAGGTCGTGGAGGTGAACCTCTCCGAGCTCGAGCCCCACATCGTGGGCCCGCACTCGCCCGACCGCGCGCGCCCCATCAGCAAGCTCGCGGCCGAGGTGAAGAAGGAGGGGTGGCCGGCCCAGATCAAGGCCGCCCTCATCGGCTCCTGCACCAACTCCTCCTACGAGGACATGCAGCGGGCCGCCCACATCGCCACCCAGGCTCTCAAGGCCGGGCTCAAGGCGCGGGCGCCCTTCCTGGTGACCCCGGGCTCCGAGCGCATCTATCAGACCATCAAGCGCGACGGCATCATGGACACCTTCCAGCAGATCGGCGGGACCGTGCTCGCCAACGCCTGCGGCCCCTGCATCGGCCAATGGAAGCGCTCGGACGTGGCCGCGACGGAAGCGAACACCATCGTGTCGTCCTTCAACCGGAACTTCCCCGGCCGCAATGACGGCAGCGCGAGCACGCTGTCCTTCCTCACCAGCCCCGAGATCGTCACCGCGCTCGCCTTCGCGGGCTCGCTCGAGTTCGATCCCGTCAACGGCACCATCCCCGGGCCGGACGGCAGGCCGTTCCGCTTCACCGCCCCCGAGGGCGACGAGCTGCCCGCCAAGGGTTTCGCCAAGGGCGAGGAGGGCTTCGAGGCGCCCGCGGCCAGCGGCGACGCGCTCCAGGTGGTGATCCCGCCGGGCAGCGAGCGGCTCCAGCTCCTCGCGCCCTTCCCCCGCTGGGACGGGCGGGATTTCGTCGAGCTGCCCATCCTGGTCAAGACCAAGGGCAAGACCACCACCGACCACATCTCGCCCGCCGGCGCCTGGCTGCGCTTCCGCGGCCACCTCGACAAGATCAGCGACAACATGTTCCTCGGCGCGGTGAACGCCTTCACCGGCGAGGCCGGCAAGGGCGTGAACCCCATCACCGGCGAGGCGGGCAAGCCCTTCACCCAGATCGCGCGCGATCTCAAGGCGCGCGGTACCTCGTGGGTCGTGATCGGCGACGAGAACTACGGCGAGGGCAGCAGCCGCGAGCACGCCGCCATGTCGCCCCGCTACCTGGGGGCGAAGGTGGTGATCGTGCGGAGCTTCGCGCGCATCCACGAGACGAATCTCAAGAAGCAGGGCATTCTGCCCCTCACGTTCGCCGATCCGAAGGACTACGACCTCTTCGAGCAGGCCGACCGCGTGACGGTGGTGGGCCTGTCCGCGCTGGCGCCCGGCAAGCCGGTGGAGGTCGTGATCACCAAGCCGGGCGGCAAGACCGTCAGCATCAAGTGCAACCACACCTTGACCGACGAGCAGATCGGCTGGTTCAAGGCGGGCTCGGCGCTGAACGCGCTCAAATAATCCAGGAGGCACCATGGCCGGCAAGGTGAAGATCCCCGCGGGCGAGAAGGTCACGATCAGCCACGGCAAGCTGCAGGTGCCGGATCACCCCATCATCGCGTTCATCGAGGGCGACGGCACCGGTCCGGACATCTGGGCCGCGTCGGTGCGCGTCCTGGACGCCGCGGTGGCCCAGTCCTACAAGGGCCGGCGCAAGATCGCGTGGGCGGAGGTCTACGCGGGCGAGAAGGCGCAGGCGGTGTACGGCAAGGACTGCCCGCCGAATCTCCTGCCTCCCGAGACCCTCGACGTGATCCGCGAGTACCTGGTGGCGATCAAGGGTCCGCTCACCACGCCGGTGGGCGAGGGTTTCCGCTCGCTGAACGTGACCCTGCGGCAGGAGCTGGACCTCTACGTCTGCCTGCGCCCGGTGCGCTGGTACCAGGGCGTGCCCTCGCCGGTGAAGCACCCCGAGAAGATCGACATGGTGATCTTCCGCGAGAACACCGAGGACATCTACGCGGGCATCGAGTGGGTGCAGGGGACGCCGGAGGCCAGGAAGGTCATCGACTTCCTCCAGAAGGAGATGGGGGTCAAGAAGATCCGCTTCCCCAACACCTCCTCCATCGGCATCAAGCCCGTCTCCAAGGAAGGCTCGGAGCGGCTCATCCGGGCGTCGATGCGGTACGCCATCGAGAACAGCCGCCGGAACGTCACCCTCGTGCACAAGGGCAACATCCAGAAGTTCACCGAGGGCATGTTCATGAAGTGGGGCTACGCGCTGGCCAAGGCGGAGTTCTCCGACAAGCTGGTGGGCTGGGACGACTGCGGCGGCAAGCCGCCGGCGGGCAAGATCCTGGTCAAGGACGCCATCACCGACGCCTTCCTCCAGCAGATCCTCACCCGGCCGGACGAGTTCGACGTGATCCCGTGCTGCAACCTCACCGGTGACCTCATCTCCGACGCCCTCGCCGCGCAGGTGGGCGGCATCGGCATCGCCCCCGGCGCCAACATCAACTACGAGTCGGGCCACGCCTTGTTCGAGGCCACCCACGGGACCGCGCCCAAGTACGCGGGGCAGGACAAGGTGAACCCCGGCTCGGTGATCCTGTCCGGTGAGATGATGCTGCGCTACATGGGCTGGACGGAGGCCGCCGACCGGATCGTGGCCGGACTCGAGAAGACCCTCGCGCAGAAGACGGTCACCTACGACTTCGCCCGGCTCATGCAGGGGGCGAAGGAGGTCAAGTGCTCGGAGTTCGGCACCGCCATCATCAAGAACATGGAGACCCTTTGATGGCGCGGCCCAAGATCACCGTCGTCGGCGCCGGCAACGTCGGCGCCAGCGTGGCCCAGTACGCGGTGGAGCGCGAGCTGGGCGACGTGGTCCTCGTCGACGTCGTGGAGGGCATTCCCCAGGGCAAGGCGCTCGACCTCGCCCAGGCGGGGCCGGTGCACGGCTACGACGCGGCGCTCGTCGGGAGCAACGGCTACGAGGAGACGGCGGGCTCGGATATCGTGGTGATCACCGCCGGACTGGCCCGCAAGCCGGGCATGACCCGCGACGATCTCCTCTTCAAGAACGCCGAGATCGTGGGGAGCGTGGTGGACCAGGTGGTGTCGCGCTCGCCGGGCTCCATCTTGATCCTCGTCACCAATCCCCTCGACGCGATGGTCCAGCTGGCCTGGAAGAAGTCGAAATTTCCCTCCCAGCGCGTGATCGGCATGGCGGGGGTGCTCGACTCCGCCCGCTTCCGCGCCTTCATCGCCCAGGAGCTCACGGTCTCCGTGGAGAACGTCACCGCCTTCGTGCTGGGCGGCCACGGCGACACCATGGTGCCGCTGCCCCGCTACTCCACGGTGGCGGGCATCCCGATCACGGATCTCCTGCCCAAGGAGCGCATCGACGCCCTGGTCACCCGCACCGCCAACGGCGGCGCGGAGATCGTGGCCTTCCTCAAGACGGGCAGCGCCTACTACGCGCCCGCCGCCTCGGCGGTGGAGATGGTGGAGGCCATCCTCAAGGACAAGAAGAAGATCCTGCCCTGCGCGGCCTACCTCGACGGCCAGTACGGCGTGAAAGGGCTCTACGTGGGCGTGCCGGTGAAGCTGGGCCGCGCCGGGGTCGAGCAGATCATCGAGATCACGCTCACCAAGGACGAGCAGGCCGCCTTCGACAAGTCCGCGGCGGCGGTCCGCGAGCTCGTCGACAAGCTGAAGCTGTAGGAGCGCCCGTCGCCTCGATGCGCACCCTGCACGTCTCGGCCATCACCGACGCGGTCAAGAAGCTCTGCATGGAGGCGAACTACGATCTCGAGCCGGACGTGCTCCGCGCCTTCGACCGCGCGCTCGGCGTCGAGCGGTCGCCCGCCGGCCGCCACGTGCTGCAGATCCTCAAGGACAATGCCGAGCTGGCCCGGACCAAGAAGATCCCGTACTGCCAGGACACGGGCTTCGTCGTCTGCTTCGCGGAGGTCGGGCAGGACGTGCACGTGGAGGGCGGTCTCCTCGGGGACGCGATCAACGCGGGGATCCGCGCGGGCTACACCGAGGGCTATCTGCGCGCGTCGATCGTGCGCTCGCCCTTCGATCGGGTGAACACCGCCGACAACACCCCCGGCGTGATCCACACCGAGCTGGTGGCGGGCGCCAATCTCCGCATTCAGATCATGGCCAAGGGCGGCGGCTGCGAGAACCGGTCGAAGTACAAGATGCTCACTCCCGCCGAGGGCGTGGAGGGGGCGAAGGCCTGGGTGCTGGAGTGCATCAAGGCCGCCGGCCCCGACGCCTGCCCGCCGCTGATCGCGGGCGTGGGCATCGGGGGCACCTTCGAGAAGGCGGCGATCCTCTCCAAGAAGGCGCTGTTCCGCGAGCTGGGCTCGCCCAATCCCGATCCCGCCGCCGACGCGCTGGAGAAGGAGCTGCTCGAGCGCGCCAATCGGCTGGGCATCGGTCCCCAGGGCTATGGCGGCGACACCACCGCGCTCGGCATCCATATCCTGACCTATCCGTGCCACATCACCAGCTTGCCGGTGGCCGTCACCATCGAGTGCCACGCCCATCGGCACAAGGAAGCCGTGCTGTGATCACGACGGCGGCGGATGGGATCAAGGAGGTATCGCCGCCGCTGAGCGACGCGGACGTGGAGGAGCTGAGGGCGGGGGACCGCGTGCGCATCACCGGCACCCTCTACACCGCGCGCGACGCCGCCCACGGCCGACTCCAGCCCCTGATCGAGGCGGGGCAGCCGCTGCCCGTGGACCTCAAGGGCCAGATCATCTACTACACCGGTCCCTCGCCGGCGCGCCCCGGCGACGTGGTGGGCTCCGTCGGCCCGACCACCGGGGGCCGCATGGACACGTTCACCCCCGGCCTCCTCGCCCTTGGCCTCAAGGGCACCATCGGCAAGGGCGGGCGCTCCCAGCCGGTGAAGGACGCCCTGGCCCGGCACAAGGCGGTGTACTTCGGCGCCATCGGCGGGGCCGGCGCGGTGCTCTCGCGATTCGTGAAGAAGCTCGAGATCGTCGCCTACGAGGACCTCGGGACCGAGGCCATCCGGCGGCTCGAGGTCGAGGGCTTCCCCGCCATCGTGATCAACGACTGCCGCGGTGGCGATCTCTACCAGGATGGCCTGAGCCAGTACGCACGCGACTAAGGGGACCGCACGAATGCCTGACGGCCTGCTTCGGAATCAACGTGGTGAGGTGCTGCCGCGCGCCACCCTCCGCACCGACACCTGGTGGCTCCTCCCCGTCACCGTGGTGCTGGTGCTCGGGGGCTTCATCGTGTACTCCACGTGGGCGGCGTTCCAGAACGCCCACTACTTCGCGGCGCCGTATCTCTCGCCGTTCTACTCCCCGTGCATCACCACGTCGTGCCTGCATCCCACGTTCGGCTATGGGCTTCCGGACATCCACGTGCCGATCATCGGGCTGGTGTCCCCGGCCTTCCTCATCCTCTGGGGGCCCGGCCTCTTCCGGCTGACCTGCTACTACTACCGGAAGGCCTATTACCGGTCCTTCTGGCTGGCGCCGCCCGCGTGCGCGGTGGCGGACGCCCACGGCCGGTACACCGGCGAGACGCGCTTCCCCCTCGTCCTGCAGAACCTCCATCGCTACGCGTGGTACGTGGCGGTGATCTTCATCGTGCTCCTGACCTGGGACGCCATCCTCGCGTTCCGCTTTCCGGACGGCTTCGGGATCGGGGTGGGCACCCTCGTCATGTGGATCAACGTGATCTTTCTCGCCGGCTACACCTTCTCCTGTCACTCGTGCCGGCATGTCTGCGGCGGCCACGTGAAGTCCTTCCACAAGGCGCCCGCGCGCCTGAGCCTGTGGCGCTTCATCACCCGGCTCAACGAGCAGCACCCCCTCTTCGCCTGGCTCTCCCTCTTCAGCGTGGGCTTGACCGACCTCTACATCCGGCTCGTCTCCATGGGTGTCATCCGCGACCTGAGGATCCTGTGATGGACCACTACAAGACCTTCGAGTACGACGTCCTCGTGATCGGCGCGGGCGGCGCGGGACTGCGCGCGGCCATCGAGGCCCACGGCAAGGGCGTCCGGACGGCCCTCATCTGCAAGTCCCTCCTCGGCAAGGCCCACACCGTGATGGCGGAGGGCGGCATGGCCGCGGCCATGGGCAATGTCTGGAAGGAGGACAACTGGCAAGTGCACTTCCGCGACACCATGCGGGGCGGCAAGCTCCTGAACAACTGGCGCATGGCCGAGCTGCACGCCAAGGAGTCACCGGACCGCGTGCTCGAGCTGGAGGAGTGGGGGGCGCTCTTCGACCGCACCAAGGACGGCCTCATCTCCCAGCGCGACTTCGGCGGCCATCGCTACGCCCGCCTCGCTCACGTGGGCGACCGCACCGGGCTCGAGCTGATCCGCACGCTCCAGCAGCGGGCGGTGGCGCTCGGCATCGACGTGCACATGGAGGTGAACGTCCAGCGCCTCGTCAAGGACGGGGACCGCGTCGCGGGCGCGGTGGGCTACTACCGCGCCACCGGCGACCTGGTGGCCTTCACGTGCAAGGCGGTGGTCCTCGCCACCGGCGGGGTGGGGAAGGCGTGGAAGTACACCTCGAACTCCTGGGAGTGCACCGGGGACGGCATGACCCTGGCCCTGGACGCCGGCGCCGAGCTGATCGACATGGAGTGCATCCAGTTCCACCCCACCGGGATGGTGTGGCCGCCCTCGGTGCGAGGCATTCTCGTGACGGAGGGAGTGCGCGGCGACGGCGGGACCCTCAAGAACACCGAGGGCACCCGCTTCATGTTCAATTACATCCCCGAGTTCTTCAAGAGCGAGACCGCCGACAGCGAAAAAGAGGCGGACGCCTGGTACGAGGACAAGAAGAACAACCGCCGCACGCCCGATCTCCTGCCCCGCGACGAGGTGGCCCGCGCCATCAACTCCGAGGTGAAGGCGGGGCGGGGGACGCCGCACGGCGGGGTGCTCCTCGATATCGCGAGCCGGCGGCCCGCCGACTATATCCGGAAGCGCCTGCCCTCCATGTACCACCAGTTCAAGGAGCTGGCGGGCGTGGACATCACCAAGGACGCCATGGAGGTCGGCCCCACCTGCCACTACATCATGGGCGGCGTGCGGGTCGAGGCGGAGACCGCGGCCACCCGCGTCCCCGGCCTCTACGCGGCGGGCGAGGTGGCGGGGGGGCTTCACGGCGCCAATCGCCTCGGCGGCAACTCGCTCTCCGACCTTGTGGTGTTCGGCCGGCGCGCGGGCATGGCGGCGGCGGACTACGCGAAGGGGCTCGGGGCCGCGCCCGCCCTCGACGCCGCGCAGGTGGACGCGGCGGTGCGCTCGCTCCTCTCCCCCTTCGACAGCAAGGGGAACGAGAATCCCTACGCCATCCACTCCGACCTGCAGGAGTGCATGCAGGCGCTCGTCGGTATCATCCGCACCGAAGGCGAGCTCCGGAAGGCGCTGGAGGAGATCGCGGTGCTCAAGCAGCGGCTAGCCCGGGTGCGCGTCGAAGGCGGCCGGGCCTTCAACCCCGGCTGGCATCTCGCCCTCGACCTCCACTCGATGCTGTCGGTGTCGGAGGCGGTGACCCTGGGCGCCATCGAGCGGAAGGAGAGCCGGGGCGGCCACACCCGCGACGATTACCCGTTCACCGACGACCGCTTCGGCACCGTGAACGTGGTCATCCGCCGATCCGACCGCGCCCTCGGCGTGTCCATCGAGCCCATTCCCCCCCTGCCGCCGGAGCTGAAGGCGCTCCTCGGAGACAAGAAGTAATGGCCGCGACCACGGTGACGATGAAGGTCTGGCGGGGCGACGCCAAGGGCGGCGCCTTCCGCGAGTATCAGGTGCCCTCGCAGGAGGGCATGGTGGTGCTGGACGTGATCCACACCCTCCAGGCCACCCAGGCGGGCGACCTCGCCTGCCGGTGGAACTGCAAGGCGGGCAAGTGCGGCTCGTGCAGCGCGGAGATCAACGGCAAGCCGCGCCTCATGTGCATGACCCGCATGGACACGTTCCCGCCGGGCGAGACCATCACCGTGGCGCCCATCAAGACCTTCCCCCTCTACCGGGACCTCGCCTGCGACGTCTCCTTCAACTACGAGCGGGCCAAGGAAATTCCCGCGTTCAAGCCGGGGCCGAAGGAGCCCGACGGCACCCGCCGCATGTGGCAGGAGGACGTGGAGCGGAGTCAGGAGTTCCGGAAGTGCATCGAGTGCTTCCTCTGCCAGAACGTGTGCCACGTGATCCGCGACCATCCGGAGAACAAGCACTCCTTCGCGGGGCCGCGGTTCCTCATGCGCATCGCCGAGCTGGAGATGCACCCCCTCGACACGCACGACCGCCTGGAGCTCGCCCAGGCCAAGGCCGGACTCGGATTCTGCAACATCACCAAGTGCTGCACCGAGGTCTGCCCCGAGCACATTCACATCACGGACAATGCCCTCATCCCCCTGAAGGAGCGGGTGATCTCCGAGCAGTACGACCCGCTGTTCTGGCTCGCCCGCAAGCTCACGGGCAAGAAGTGAGCCGAGTGTCCGCGGCCGGGGGGAGAGCGGGGGCCATGTCCGGGCCCCCGCTGATGGCCAGGGGCGCCTCGCGGAGCGAGGCCCCGTGAAGATCCACGAGTATCAGGCCAAGGCCCTCCTGCGCGACTTCGGCGTCCCCGTGCCGAAGGGCGACGTGGCGGACACGCCCGCCGAGGCCGGGGCCATCGCGCGGCGCCTCGGCGGCACGGTGGTGGTGAAGGCCCAGATCCACGCGGGCGGCCGGGGCAAGGGCGGCGGCGTGAAGCTGGCCGACGATCCCGCCGGCGCGGAGGCGTCGGCGAAGCAGATCCTCGGCATGATGCTCAAGACTCCGCAGACCCCGCCCGAGGGCATCAAGGTCCTGAAGGTCCTGATCGAGGAGGCCTCGCCCATCGAGCGCGAGCTCTATCTTTCCATCACGCTGGACCGCGGACGGAGCCAGCACGT
Organism: Candidatus Methylomirabilota bacterium; assembly: GCA_035281625.1. GTDB lineage: Bacteria > Methylomirabilota > Methylomirabilia > Rokubacteriales > CSP1-6 > DASRWT01. The sequence continues at coordinate 16,562 of DATEDO010000118.1, read as the reverse complement.
GGTGATGGCGTCGCAGTCGGGCGGCATGGACATCGAGGAGGTCGCGGCCACGCACCCGGAGAAGATCATCCGGGAGTGGGCCGATCCCGCGCTGGGCCTCCAGGCCTTTCAGGCGCGCAACCTGGCCTATGGTCTCGGCCTCGCCGGCGAGCCGTTCAAGACCGGGGTGAGCCTCATCCTGGCCCTCTTCCGCGCCTACCTCGACAAGGACTGCTCGCTCGTGGAGATCAATCCGCTCGTCGTCACCCGGGATGGGCGAGTGATGGCGCTCGACGCCAAGCTCAACTTCGACGACAACGCCCTCTACCGCCACAAGGACGTGGTGGCCCTGCGCGACGTCAACGAGGAGACGCCCCTCGACGTGGAGGCCTCGAAGTACAGCCTCAACTACATCAAGCTGGACGGCAATGTCGGCTGCATGGTGAACGGGGCGGGGCTGGCCATGGCCACGATGGACATCATCAAGCTGGCCGGCGGCGAGCCCGCCAACTTCCTCGACGTGGGCGGCGGCGCCTCGCCCGAGCAGATCGAAAACGCCTTCCGCATCCTCTCCTCCGATCCCAGCGTGAAGGCGGTCTTCATCAACGTCTTCGGGGGAATACTCCGAGTCGACCGGCTCGCCGAGGGCGTCATCGCCGCGGTGAAGAAGCTCGGCCTCAAGCTTCCGGTTGTCCTCCGCGCCGAAGGGACCAACGTGGAGCAGGGCAAGAAGATGCTCGCCGAGTCCGGGCTCTCGCTCGTGATGGCCGACGACATGGGGGAGGGCGCGACGAAGGTGGTGGCGCTGGCCCGGGGGGCGGGCGCATGAGCGTGCTCGTCGACCGGAACACGCGCGTCCTCGTGCAGGGCATCACCGGCAAGGAAGGCGCCTTCCACGCCGCGCGCTGCAAGGAGTACGGGACGCAGGTGGTGGGCGGCGTGACCCCGGGCAAGGGCGGCACCACGCACGACGGCTTCCCCGTCTGGAACACGGTGGAAGACGCGGTCAAGGCCGCCGGCGCCGACTGCGCCCTCATCTTCGTGCCGCCGCCCGCCGCCGCCGACGCCATCATGGAGGCGGCCGACGCCGGCATGCCGCTGATCGTGTGCATCACCGAGGGCGTGCCGGTGGCCGACATGGTGCGGGTGAAGGCCTTCCTCGGCCGGACATCGAGCCGCTTGATCGGGCCCAACTGCCCCGGCCTCATCACCCCCGGTCAAGCCAAGATCGGCATCATGCCGGGCCACATCCACAAGGTGGGCGACGTGGGCGTGGTCTCGCGCAGCGGCACGCTCACCTACGAGGTCGTGCACCAGCTGACTCAGCGAGGGCTGGGGCAATCGACGTGCGTGGGCATCGGCGGCGATCCCGTCAACGGCACCAGCTTCATCGACGTGCTGAAGCTCTTCCAGGCCGATCCCGGCACCACGGCGATCATGATGATCGGCGAGATCGGGGGCACCGCGGAGGAGGAGGCGGCCGCCTTCGTGAAGCGGCACGTCACCAAGCCGGTGGTGGGCTTCATCTGTGGCCAGACCGCGCCGCCCGGCCGCCGCATGGGTCACGCCGGCGCCATCATCGCGGGCGGCAAGGGCACCGCCGGCGAGAAGATGAAGGCGATGGAAGCCGCCGGCATCACCACCGTCAGGAATCCCGCCGACATGGGCGCCACCGTGGCCCGCGTGCTCGGCAAGGCATAGGGGAGCCATGGCCATCGAGCGGACGCTCACCATCATCAAGCCCGACGCCGTCGCCAAGGGCGTGACCGGGCAGATCATCGCGCGCATCGAATCGGCCGGGCTCAAGATCCTCGCCGCCAAGCTCGTGCGCCTCACCCCCGAGCAGGCGGCGGGCTTCTATGCCGTTCACAAGGCGCGGCCGTTCTTCGCGAGCCTCTGCGCCTTCATGACCCAGGGGCCCGTGATGCCCATGGTGCTCGAGGGGGACAATGCCATCGCGCGGCTGCGCGATCTCATGGGGGCCACCGATCCCGCCAAGGCTGCCGCGGGGACCATTCGCCGCGACTTCGCCTCCTCGATCGAGGCCAACGCGGTGCACGGCTCCGACTCGCCGGAGTCGGCGGCCTTCGAGATCCCGTACTTCTTTCCCGCCTACGAGATCCACTCGCGATAGCCCGCCCGGCGCGCCTCGACGACGATCTCTTCTTCCCCGCCACCCTGGGCACGCGGCAGCGGGTGATCGCGGGCGTGCTCGGCATCGGGCTCGGGGTCCTCGTGCCGTTTCTGCTGTCCGTCGCGCTGGTGGCGGCCACCGGTGACCTGCTCTTCACCATCTTCCCGCTGCCGTTCCTGGGCGTGGTGTGGGCGCTCCAGGGGCTGTCGCCCTCGGGTTACCGGCTGGACGGCCGCGGCGTGCGGCTCGAGCGCCGCTGGCTGCCCCGCCGCCTCCCGTACTCGGGCATCCTTGGCGTGGATCGTGAGCCGCGCCGCATCGGCGGCCTCCTCGCCCTCGGCCTCAACGGGCTCTTCGGCTCGCATGGGCTCCGCTGGAATCCCCGCACCGGCCTCCACTATCTGGCCATCACCAACACGCGCGACCTCGTCTATCTCCGCACCCGCCGCGGGCTCGTGGTGCTCTCGCCCACCGACCCCGACGCCTTCGTCGCCGCGCTCACCGCCCGGCTCGCCGGGCGAGGGGAGGACCGATCGTGAATTCCCGTGTGCCGCTCGCCGTGTCCATTCCGCAGACCTTCCCCTCCGGCCCCCCCGCCCATCCGGTCGACGCGGAGCGCATCCGCCGCTACCTCGCGCGCGCGGAGGCGCTGGGCTTCCAGGGCGCCTGGGTGGTGGAGCAGATCGTGGGCACCGTGCCGAGCCTCGAGCCCATCGAGCTCCTGACCTATGCGGCGGCGGTGACCGCGCGCTTGCGCCTGGGCGCGGCGGTGCTGCTCACCGCGCTCCGAACGCCGCTTCACACCGCCAAGAGCCTCGCCACCCTCGATCAGCTCTCGGGCGGGCGGCTCGACGTCGGCGTGGGGCTCGGCGGTCAGCCCCAGGTGTATCCCGCCTTCGGCCTCTCCGCGGAGCGCCGCGCGGCGCGATTCGCCGAGGGGGTGGGACTGATGAAGCGGCTGTGGACCGAGCCGCGCGTGACCTTCGAGGGCCAGTTCTACCGGCTCAAGGACATCCCCATGGAGCCCAAGCCGCGGCAGCGCCCCCATCCGCCGATCTGGTTCGGGGCGCATCATCCGAATGCCCTGCAGCGCGCGGTGGCGCTCGGCGATGCCTTCATGGGAGCGGGCTCGCTCTCGACCGCGAAGTTTGCCGAGGAGGTGACGCTCCTGCGGCGGACCCTCGAGGCCGCGGGTCGCGATCCTGCCGCCTTCCCGGTGGCCAAGCGGGTCTACATCGCGGTCGACTCGGACCGGGCCCGCGCGGGACGCCGGCTCACGGAGTGGTTCGGCGCCTTCTACCACCGCCCGCAGCTCGCCGCGGAGGTCGCGGTGTGGGGCTCCACGGATCAGTGCGTCGAGGGCCTGCGCGCGGTGATCGCGGCGGGCGCGGGGATGCTGATGCTGAACCCCGTGTTCGACGACGAGGAGCAGCTCGAGCGCTTCGCCGCGGAGCTGGCGCCCCACCTCTAGGCGCGGGTCTCATGGAGCTCCCCGAGCGGTTCAACGCGGCCGCGTTCTTCCTGGATCGTCATCTCGCCGAGGGCCGTGGCGGCCGCACCGCGTTCCGGTATCGCGGCCGCCGCGTCACCTACGCCGAGGTCGCCGAGCGCGCGCGCCGCGCGGCGGGCGCGCTCGCCGCCCGCGGGGTGCAGATGGAGCAGCGCGTGCTCCTCGCCCTTCCCGATTGCCCCGAGTTCGCGGAGGCGTTCTGGGGCGCCATCCGCCTCGGGGCGGTGCCGGTGCCCGTGAATCCCGCCCTCGGCGCAGAAGACCTCGCGTTCTATCTGGAAGACAGCCGCGCGCGCCTGGTGGTCGCCGATCCCGCCGCCGCGGCGGCCATCGGCTCGCGACACCGGGGCGGCCGCCCGCCGGTGCTCGTCGTGGGGCCGCCGGCGGCGGACGGAGAGGCATACGAGAGCGCGCTGAGCCGCGCCGAGGCGGTGGCCGAGCCCGCGGACACGTCACGCGACGACGTGGCGCTCTGGCTCTACACCTCGGGCTCCACCGGGCGGCCCAAGGCCGCCGTGCACCTCCAGCAGGCCATGGCGCACGCCGCGGAGCGGGTGGGGCGCGGGATCTTCGCCATCGGCGAGGACGCCCTCGTCGTCTCCGCGTCGAAGCTCTTCTTCGCGTTCGGCCTCGGCAACTCGCTCTACTTCCCCGCGCTCGCGGGCGCGGCCGCGTGTCTCGTTCCCGAGCGACTCGAGCCCGAGGCGCTGCTGGGTTTCGTCCACGCCGAGCGCCCGACCCATCTTTTTGCAGTGGCCACGGTTTACTCGCGGCTCCTTCAGGTGCCGGACGCCGCGGGGCGCTTCGACCTCTCCTCCCTCCGCTGCTGCGTGTCCTCCGGCGAGGCCCTGCCGCCCGCCGTGTTCCACGGCTGGCGCGAGCGCTTCGGGCTCGAGCTGCTCGATGTCGTGGGCTCCACCGAGGCGCTGCACGACTATCTCGCCAATCCCCCCGGGGCGGCCCGCGCAGGCTCCGCGGGTCAGGTGATTCCCGGCTTCGAGGCGCGACTGGTCGACGAGGCGGGACGCCCGGTGCTGCCGGGCTCGGTGGGGCAGCTCTGGATCAAGGGCGGCTCGACCGCGGCGGGTTACTGGAATCGACGGGCGCAGACGCAGGCGACGATGCAGGGCGAGTGGCTTCGCACCGGCGACATGTACTACGCCGACACCGACGGCTACTTCTACTTCTGCGGCCGCGGCGACGACATGCTGAAGGTCGGCGGCATGTGGGTGTCACCGGTGGAGGTCGAGGCGTGCCTCACCGAGCATCCCGCGGTGCTCGAAGCCGGCGTGATCGGCCGGCGGGACGGGGACGGGCTGGTGCGCGCGCACGCCTTCTGCGTGCTGAGCCCGGGCGCGGTGGCGGGCCCCGAGCTCACCGCCGAGCTGATCGCCCACGTCCGCGGGCGGCTCGCCGGCTACAAGGCGCCCCGCTGGATCGATTTCGTGGCCGCGCTGCCCCGGACCCCGACGGGGAAGCTCCAGCGCTTCGCCCTCCGCGCGCCGTGAAGGTCGTCGTCGAGCGGCTCGGCAAGACCTACCCCGCGCGCCGCGGGCCCGCGGTGACCGCGCTGGAGGACGTCACCCTGGCCGCCGAGGCCGAGGAGTTCCTGGCCATCCTGGGTCCCTCCGGCTGCGGCAAGTCCACCCTGCTGGGCGCCATCGCCGGTCTCGTTCCCGCCTCCTCCGGCGGCGTCTTCTTCGAGGGCGCGCGCCGGCCGGGGCAGCCCCTCACCGCCAGCGTGTTCCAGGAGTTCGCCCTGTTCCCGTGGCGGACGGTGCGCGCCAACGTGGAGCTGGGCCTGGAGGAGCTGGGGGTGACCGGACGCGAGCGCGCGGCGCGGGCCCGGCGGCAGCTCGAGCAGATGGGACTGCACGGCTTCGAGGACCGCTTTCCCCATCAGCTCTCCGGCGGCATGCGGCAGCGCGTGGGCATCGCGCGGGCGCTCGCGGTGGATCCCGCCGTGCTCCTGATGGACGAGCCCTTCTCCGCGCTCGACGCGCAGACGCGCACGCTGATGATGGAGGAGCTGCTGGGCGTCTGGGAGCGCGCCCGCACCACGATTCTCTACGTCACCCACAACATCCAGGAGGCGGTGTTCATGGCGGACCGGGTGCTGGTGCTCTCGCGCCGGCCCGGCCGGGTGCTCGCGTCGGTGCCCGTGCCGCTCCCGCGCCCGCGCACCGAGGCCATGCTGGGCGCCCCCGCGTTCGTGGAGACGGCGGATCGCATCTGGCGCCTCATCCGCTCGCAGGCCGCGGCGGCCCTCGTCGAGGGCGGGACATGACGACCCCGGGCGTGCCCGCTCCCCGCGGCGCCGCGCCCCGTGTGCCCGTCGAGGACCGCACGCGCTTCCTCGCCCGCGCGGAGCATCGTGCCCTGCGGGTGGCGGCCCTCGTGGGCGTGCTGGTTCTGTGGGAGCTCTTCTGTCGCGCGGGCTGGGTGCCCGCGCTGTTCCTGCCCTCGCCGCTGGGCGTGCTGCGGGAGGCGCGTGACATGCTGGCCTCCGGCGAGCTGCTCGTGCACCTCGCGGCCAGCCTCAAGCGGCTGGTGCTCGGCTTCGCGCTGGGCAGCGCCGCCGGGGTCGCGGTGGGGATCGCGGTGGGCGTGTTCTCCACCGCGGAGGCGGTGGGCACGCCGCTCATCGCCGCGACCTTTCCCATTCCCAAGATCGCCCTGCTCCCGCTGCTCATCCTCTGGCTGGGGATCGGCGAGCCGTCGAAGATCGCGGTGATCGCCCTGGGCGTGTTCTTTCCCCTCGCGCTGAACACCTACGCGGGCGCCCGCCAGGCCGATCCCGTGCTCATCCGCGCCGCGGTGGCGTTCGGCGCGGGGCGCTGGAGCGTGATCCGGAAAGTCATCGTGCCCTCAACGCTGCCCATGGTCTTCGCCGGACTCAAGCTGGGGGCGGGGACCGCCCTGCTGCTCCTCGTGGCCGCGGAGATGATCGCGGTGGAGTCGGGGATCGGCTTCCTCGTGCTCAACGCCGCCAACCTCATGGCGACGACCAAGCTCATGGTGGGCATCGTTCTGCTCTCCGCGCTGGGCGTGCTCTCGCACTGGGGCCTGACGGCGATGGAGCGGCTCGTCATTCCCTGGCGCGAGGAGTGAGGCGTCGACCAGGCAGCCGGGGGCGCGCGCATGTGGCGGCCGTGCCAGCACCGCGGGCGGAGCGAGGGCGGAGCGCGGTCAGATGCCCCAGTCCACTCTCAGCAGCGCCCAGACGATGCCCGCGACGATCATCCAGAGCGCGGCACCCACGGTCACCCCGAGGGCGAGCCCGCGCACCGCGTCGAAGCGATGATCCGACTTGAGCATGCCCAGCATGACCTCCGAGGGCAGCAAGAGCTAGACCAGCCCGGAAGTGGCCGGGAAATCTGAGGAACCGGCGAGGGGCGAGTCGCTCGGAGCGGAAAGCGGTTCCGATCGGCTCGGCAAACTTTGCCGCCCTCGGCGATGTGTTAGGTTAGGCCGGACTCTCTGGGGAACTATCGCCTCAAAGGAGACGACATGTCGCGCCTGCTCGCTCTCGCGCTCGCCGGGGTACTGCTCTTCGTGTCGACCCCGCTCACCCCGGCCCAGACCGTCCCCCCGGCGAAGGTGAAGGTGGGGGTCCTCAAGCTCACCTCATCGGCGCCCATCTTCGTGGGCGTGGAGAAGGGATTCTTCAAGGAGTTCGGGGTCGAGCCGGAGCTGGTGTACTTCCAGGCTGCCGCACCCATCGCCACCGCGCTGGCGGCCGGCCAGGTCGAGGTGGGGGCCACCGGCCTCACCGCCGCGCTCTACAACATCGTGCGGCAGGGCGAGAAGCTCTGGATCGTGGCCGACAAGGGCCGGGAGTGGCCGGGCTTTCCCCTGGTGGCCATCGTGGTGCAGAAGGAGCTGTGGGAGTCGGGCACGGTGCGGGGGATCCGGGATCTCAAGGGACGCGCGGTCGGGGTGACCCAGCTCGGCTCGACGTTCCACTATCACATCGGCAACATCCTCGAGAAGGAGGGGCTGGCGCTGTCCGACGTGCGCATCGTCCCGTTGCAGGCGATGCCCGCGACCGTCGAGGCGCTCAAGGGCAAGCAGGTGGACGCCATCCTCGTGCCCCAGCCCTTCCCCAGTGCCGCCGAGGCCGCCGGCTTCGGCAAGATCATGGCCTGGGCGGGGGATCTCTATCCCTGGCAGATCGCCGCCGTCTTCTACTCCAAGGGATTCGCCGCGGACCGGGCGCGGGCGGTGGCGTTCATGAAGGGCTACGTGAAGGCGTCGCGCCACTACTTCGACGCCGCCCTCGTGCAGAAGGACGGCCGCGTCGTTCCCGGGGCGGCCTACGACGAGGTGGTGGACATCACCGCGCGCTACACCGGCGCCAAGCCCGAGATCATCAAGGTCGGCTTCCCCTATCAGGACCGCAACGGGCGGCTGCTCGTCCCCGACATCGAGAAGCAGATCAAGTGGTGGGTGAGCCACGGCTTCATGAAGGAGCCGCTCGCGGCGAAGGACGTCGTGGACACGTCCTTCCTGGAGGAGGCGCTCCGGCAGCTCGGCGGCTGAGGCGCATTCCCTTCTGCTATCATGACGAAATCGTGACCGCGCCCTTCGGGAAAGTCCTCATCGCCAATCGTGGCGAGATCGCGGTGCGCGTCATCCGGGCCTGCCGCGAGCTCGGGATCGGCACCGTCGCCGTCTACTCCGAGGCCGACCGCGAGTCCCTGCACGTGCTGATGGCCGACGAGGCGGTGGGCATCGGGCCGCCCGCGCCGGCCGAGAGCTATCTCGCCATCGACCGCATCGTGGCCGCGGCGCGGGCCCGCGGGGCGGACGCGGTGCACCCCGGCTACGGCTTCCTCGCCGAGAACGCCGCGTTCGCGGAGGCGTGCGCGGCGGCGTCACTGACGTTCATCGGCCCGCCGCCCGCGGCGATCCGCGCCATGGGCGACAAGATCGCGGCGCGGCGCACCGCCAGGCGGCTCGGCGTGCCGGTGGTGCCGGGGGTGGAGTCGCCGGTCACCGACGACGCCGAGGCGGCGCGGGTGGCCGGCGACGTCGGCTATCCCGTGATGATCAAGGCCGCGATGGGCGGCGGCGGGAAGGGCATGCGCCTCGTGCGGGCCGCCGGCGAGCTCGCGGGGGCGCTGCGCGCGGCGCGCAGCGAGGCGGGCGGCGCCTTCGGCGACTCGTCAGTCTACATCGAGCGCTACGTCGAGGAGCCGCGCCACGTGGAGATCCAGATCCTCGCCGACACCCACGGCACCGTGGTGCACCTGGGCGAGCGCGAGTGCTCCATCCAGCGCCGTCACCAGAAGCTCGTGGAGGAGTCGCCCTCGCCGGCCATCACGCCCGAGCTGCGCGGTCAAATGGGCGAGGCGGCGTGCCGGCTCGCCGCTGCGGTGGGCTACGTGAACGCGGGCACCGTGGAGTTCCTGGTCGACCGGCGCCGCGCGTTCTACTTCCTCGAGATGAACACGCGCCTTCAGGTCGAGCATCCGGTGACCGAGCTGGTGACGGGGCGCGATCTGGTCAAGGAGCAGCTCCGCATCGCCGCGGGGGAAAAGCTGGGCTACGGCCAAGACGAGGTGACGTGGCGGGGCTGGGCCATCGAGTGCCGGATCAACGCGGAGGATCCCGCCGAGGGCTTCGTGCCGTCCCCCGGCCGCATCGACGACCTGCGCGCGCCCGGCGGACCGGGCGTGCGCGACGACTCCGGCGTGTACGCGGGCGCCACGGTGCCGCGCTTCTACGACACGCTCATGGCCAAGCTGATCGTGTGGGGCCCGGACCGCGACGCCGCCATCGCGCGGATGCGTCGGGCGCTCGCCGAGTACCGGATCACCGGGGTGCGCAGCACCATTCCCGTCCTCGAGCGCATCATGGCCGACCCCGAGTTCACCGCGGGGCGCCTGCACACCGGCTTCATGGAGCGCCTGCTCGCGGAGGACGCGGCGGCGGCTCCGGCCGCCCGCCGTCTCGCCCTCATCGCCGCCGCGCTCGCCGCCTACGAGGGCGCGGCCCGCCGGACACCGGCCGCTCCCGCCTCCGGACCCAGCCCATGGACCATGGCCGGCCGCGTGTGGCCCCGCCCGCGATGAAGTTCGAGGCCGAGCTGGACGGCACGGTGATGCCCGTCGAGGTGGAGGGCGCGGGCGGCCGCTATCGCGTGCGCCTCCCCGACGAGGTCGTGGAGGTGGACGCCCGTCAGGTGGGCGAGGGCCTGTGGTCGCTGGTGGTGGGCGGCGCGGCCACGGTGGCGGAGGTCGGCGAGACGGACGGCGTGACGACCGTGCGCGTGGGCGGCCACACCCATCGCCTCCGCGTGGAGGAGGAGACGCGCTACCTCATTCGCACCCGGGGCGGCACCGCCACCGGAGGCGGGCAGGTGCTGAAGGCCCCCATGCCGGGGCGCGTCGTGCTCATCGAGGTGACGGTGGGGCAGCGCGTGCGGAAGGGCGACGGGCTCGTGATCCTGGAAGCCATGAAGATGGAGAACGAATTCCGCGCCGCCGGCGAGGGCACGGTGAAGGAGATCCGGGCGCAGCCGGGGCAAGCGGTGAACCCGGGCGATGTCCTGATGGTTATCGAATAGACCATGGCTCCCGCCATCGAGTTCGCCCGTGTCAACAAGTGGTTCGGCGCCCATCACGTGCTCGTCGACGTGGATCTGCAGGTCGCCGCGGGCGAGGTCATCGTGGTGTGCGGGCCCTCCGGCTCGGGCAAGAGCACGCTGATCCGCTGCGTGAACCGGCTCGAGCCGATCCAGAAGGGCGAGATCCGGGTGCACGGGGATTCCATCACCGCGCCCGACGTCAATCTCTCCCGGCTCCGCACCCAGGTCGGGATGGTGTTCCAGTCGTTCAACCTCTTTCCCCACATGACCGCGCTGGAGAACATCACGCTTGCCCCCGTGAAGGTGAAGGGGCTCGCCGCGCCGGAGGCGGACAAGATCGCGCGGACGCTCCTCGACCGCGTGCGCATCCCCGACAAAGCGGACAAGTACCCCGCCAATCTCTCCGGCGGCCAGCAGCAGCGCGTGGCCATCGCCCGGGCGCTGGCCATGCAACCCAAGATCATGCTGTTCGACGAGCCCACCTCCGCGCTCGATCCCGAGATGATCAACGAGGTGCTGGAGGTCATGACCGATCTCGCCCGGGAGGGCATGACCATGATGGTGGTCACGCACGAGATGGGCTTCGCTCGCCGCGTGGCGCATCGGGTGGTGTTCATGGACGCCGGCCGGATCGTCGAGGTCCAGGCGCCCCAGACCTTCTTCGACGCGCCCCGGTCGGAGCGCGCGAAGGATTTCCTCTCCAAGATCCTGTCCCATTGAGCGGGCGGGAAGTCTGCTAACCTAGCCAAACGTCTGTCCCACTAGCTCACAAGGAGGGCGTCCCACATGAAGATGATGCTGGCCCTGGCGCTCGCGGTCGCGATGCTCGCGACCGGAGTCGCTCCCGCGCCTGCGCAGCAGCTCACCGGCACCCTGGAGAAGATCAACCAGTCCGGGGTCCTCACCATCGGGACTCGCACCGGCTCGCCGCCCTTCGCCTACGTCAACGCGAAGAACGAGTGGGTGGGCTTCTCCATCGACCTGGTGGAAGAGCTCATCAAGCCCGCCGTCGAGAAGAAGGTCGGCAAGCCGATCAAGGTGGAGAAGAAGGAGTCGACCCCGCCCACCCGCATCCCGCTCCTCACGTCGAACGCGGTGGACCTCATCGCGGGGACGATGACGGACACGCGGACCCGCCGGGAGAGCGTCGACTTCTCCATCACCTTCTTCGTCACCGGCGCCCAGTTCCTCGTGAAGAAGGGAAGCCCCATCAAGGGCATCCAGAACATCGACGGCAGGCGCATCGCCGCCCAGCAGGGCTCGACCAACGCGCGGATCATCCGCGAGAAGGCGCCGAAGGCCCAGCTCCGCGAGTTCCCCGATCAGCCCGCCGCCTTCCAGGCCCTGGTCCAGGGGCAGGTGGACGCGTACACCAACGACGGCATCCAGCTCGCCGGCCTCAGGGCGAAGGCGCCGAACCCGGCCCAGTGGGACGTGGTGGGCGATTTCTTCTCCTACGAGCCCTACGGCATGGCCATGCGCAAGAACGACTCGGACTTCCGGGCGGTGGTCAACGCCGCCCTCATGGAGGGGATCGAGTCCGGCAAGTACTTCGAGATCTACGACAAGTGGTTCGGCGCCAAGGGGGAGCTGCCGTATCCCATGAGCGCGGCCGTCCGCTCGTTCATGATCTACCAGGTGGTGCCGAAGTAACGTTGACGCACGCGTAACTGGACGCGACATCGGCGCCGGGTCGGGAGCCGGGGGACACACTCGCTTGCTCAGTACAGCATTCGCCGCGAGCGTGCCCCCCGGCCCCCGCCCCGTCGCAGCGTGTCTCTCTCCCTCTCATCACACATACAGTCCTTCGCTTCACCCGCGTCTGATCGGGCCGCGGCGCGCATGAACTACCGGTTCGACTGGTCGGTGCTCTGGACGGGGCAGTCCGGCGAGTGGCTGCTCTCCGGGCTGATCACCACGATCCAGCTGTCGGTGTGCGCGTGGCTACTCGCCGTCGCGCTGGGCATCATCTCGGGGGCGCTGCGGACGGTCCCGTATCGCGCGCTGCGCGGCCTCGCGACCTTCTACGTCGAGTTCTTCAGAAATGTCCCGCTGCTGGTGTGGATGTTCTTCTGGTACTTCGCGGCGCCACCACTCCTGCCCGAGGTGATGCGGGAGTGGCTGTTCAGCCACGGGCTCGAGTTCTGGGCGGCGGTGTGCGCCCTGGGCGTGTACAGCGGGGCGCGCTTCTCGGAGGTGCTGCGCTCCGGGATCCAGTCCATCCCGCGCACCTTGCTGGAGGCCTCGGTGGCCTCGGGGCTCACCGTCCCCCAGGCGTACCGCTACGTGATCCTGCCCATCGCCCTCCGGCTCATCATTCCGCCCGGCACCAACGAGTCGCTGAATCTCCTCAAGAACTCCTCGGTGGCCCTCACCATCAGCGTGGCCGAGCTCACGTTCCAGACGCGCCAGATCGAGACCTACACCGCCAAGGCCATCGAGGCTCTCACGGCGGGGACGCTGATCTACCTCGCCCTCTGTCTCTCCATCGCCACCGTCATGGGCTGGATCGAGCGCCGCACCGCCATTCCCGGCCTCATCACCGGCGGGGGCCGCCGCGCGTGAGCCTCGATCTCGGCGTCATCTGGCGGAACCTGGACTTTCTCCTCGTCCAGGGCTTCCTCGGCTTCGGGAACTTCGTGGGAGGCACGCTGCGCCTGGCCATCCCCTCCATCGTCCTGGGCTTCGTCCTCGGCATCTTCATCGGGCTGGGACGGCTCTCGGGCCGGCGGTGGATCCGGGTGCCCGCCACGATCTACGTGGAGTTCTTCCGCGGCGTCCCCCTGGTGATGGTGATCTTCTGGATCTGGTTCATCATCCCCATCCTGCTCAAGACCAAGATCCCGGAGTTCGGGGTGGCGCTGACCGCGTTCGTGATCTTCGAGGCGGCCTATCTCGGCGAGATCGTGCGGGCGGGGATCCAGTCGGTGCCGCGGGGGCAGGTGGAGGCGGCCACCGCGGTGGGGCTCACGCCGGCCGGCACCATGCGGCACGTCGTGCTCCCCCAGGCCCTCAAGAACATGATTCCCTCGCTGGTCACCCAGTTCATCGTGCTCTTCAAGGACACCTCGCTCGCGTCCATCATCGGCTTCATGGACCTCACCAAGGCCGCGCAGGTGGTGAACAATCGCGAGATCCGGCCCTTCGAGCTCTACCTGTTCATCGCCGTCGTGTACTGGGTCTGCACGTACTCGATGTCGCGCTACGCGCGCTCCCTGGAGAAGAGGCTCGGCCCTGCCTGAGACCGTGCTGCCCTCCGGGGTCCGTCTCCACTGGCGCGAGGCGGGGGATGTCCGAAAGCCGGCGCTGGTGTGGATCCACGGGGGCTCGGTGGAGGAGTCCTCCCTGATGCTGGGGGACGTGGAGCCGTTCCTCCGCCGGGTGCGCGCGCTCCTGCCCGATACCCGCGGGCACGGCCTGTCCCAGAAGTTCGAGCGTCCGGATGACTACACCTACGCGAAGAAGGCGGAGGATCTCGGTCCGTGGCTGGACGCGCTCGGCGTGGAGGCGGCGGTGTGGGGCGGGGCGTCCATGGGGGCCGCGCTCTGCCTCTGGATGGCGATCCACGCGCCCGCCCGGGTGCGCGGCGTGTTCTCGATCAGCGGGCCGCCCTACGCGCCGCCCGCGTCCGACAAGGCGTGGTGGGCCGCGCATCGGCCCCTGGTGGAAGGGGGACGCTTCGAGGAGTACTTCGACGCCAACCTCGTGCTGCGGATGGGAGCCGAGGCCCTCGCCCGGCTCAAGGCGCGGCCCGCCCGCTACGGGGAGCTGACCGCCATGCTGCGGCGGCACTCGGTGGCCTCCCTCCTCGCCCTCCTCGACGAGACCTATTCCCGCCGCGACTGGCTCGCGGACTGCGCGCGCATCCGCTGCCCCGTCCAGATCGTGGCGGGAGGCGACGACCACTTCCCCACCGTGGCCATGTCGGAGCGGCTCCGGGCCACCATTCCCGGCGCGCGGCTCCACGTGGTGGCGGGGGGGCCGCATTTTCCCAACCGCACCCATCGCGCCGAGGTGCAGGGCGTGATGGACGTCTTCCTTCGATCGCTCGGCATCTGAGGGGTGAGGAGGGCCGCGCGCTTGCGACGCCTGCGGCCCCGTGCTACGGTCGCGCGATGAGCCGCCTGGCGCAATGGCAAACCTGGCTGACCGTCGGCGCGGTGCTCGCGCCCATCCTGGTCGTCGGGGACCTCGCCCTCTTCGAGCGCAATCGCGCGCTGCAGGCCGAGGTCGCGGCGCGCCAGCAGCAGGTGCAGCGCGGCGCGCAGATCGACACGCTCCAGCGGGAGCTCTTGAACGCGATCGCCACGCTGGCCACGCGCAACAACGACGCCGCGCTCCGCGCCATCCTGACCGATCACGGCCTCGTGCCGAATCCGCCCGCCGCGCCGGTCGCGCCGCCCGCCGGGGCCCCCGCGCCGCAGCCCGGCCGCTGACGATGGCCAACGACGAGCTCCTCGTCGAGACCGAGCCGGAGGAGCGGGACGCGCCCCGCCCGGCCATCGGGCCCTGGGCGGCCCTGGTCTTCATCGTCCTCGCGATGCTGATCTGGTTCGGCTACCAGGCCTGGAATCTCCAGCGCGAGTACGGGCAGCTCCGCTCGCTCCACGCCAGCCAGGGCACGGCGCTCGAGGCGGTGCGCAAGCGCCAGGCCCAGCTCGAGTCCATCGCCCGCCGGGTCTACGCGCTCGCCCAGACGGGGCACCGCGAGGCCACCCTCATCGCGCAGGAGCTGGCGCGGCGGGGCGTGACGGTGTCGCCGGAGCCGGCCGCTCCCGCGCCGGCCCCGCCGAAGTCACCCTAGCCCCGCGCGAAGCGGGGCACGATCTCCTCGGCGAAGCGGTCGAGCTGCTCGAGGTCGTAGTCGAGCGGCGCGAGCACCAGATACTCGATGCCCGCGCGCTCGAGATCGGCGATGCGCTCCACGATCTCCGCCGTCGGGCCCATGAAGTAGGACTGCTGCAGGGCCTCGAACGAGCGATGCGTGCCCATGACGCGCTCGAAGCGCGGCCGCTGGGCGGCGAGGGCGGCGGCGCGATCGCGCGCGTCCACGAGGTGCACGAAGTTCAGATGGCCGTAGGTGAGACGGGCGGGATCGCGGCCGACCTTCTCGAGATGCGCGCGCACCGCCGCGACGTCGTGCTTCACCATGGCGTCGGTGCCGGCGGCGCGGGCGAGCCAGCCGTCGGCGCCGGCGATGCGCCGCAGCACCGCCTCGTCCATGTAGGTCTTGTCGGGCGAGAGCGCGGTCCGTACCTTGCCCCCGCCGCCCACCCACACCTCCGGCATGCGCGGGAGCAGCGGCTCCATGGTGAGCCCCCGCACCTGGTAGTAGCGTCCCTCGACGGTGACGTCGCGCTCGGTGAGGAGGCGGCGGACGATGGCGAGGATCTCGTCGGTGCGGCGGCCGCGCTCGGTGAGCGGGATGCCGAGCGATTCGAACTCGCGGGCGTCCCATCCCGCGGCGACGCCCAGCACCACGCGGCCGCCGGAGAGATGATGCAGGCTCTGGATCTCGCGCGCCAGCGTCACCGGGTGGTGGTAAGGGAGGACGAGCACGCCGGTGGCGAGGCGTATGCGCGTGGTGACGGCGGCGGCGTGGGCCAGACAGAGGAGCGGGGACATCCACACCGCGCCGTAGAGGCCGGGCGCGACCAGGAAGTGCTCGCACACCCAGAGGGCGTCGAAGCCCAGCCGCTCCGCCTTCTGGGCGAAGGCCCGCGTGCGCCCCGCCCGGTCGAAGTCGAGCTCCGGCCAGGCGTAGGTCGGAAGGTAGACGGCGAAGCGCACCGGCTCAGCGCCGGGCGGCGGCCTCGATGGCCGCGCGCACCCGCGCCGGCGTGGCCGGCAGCGCGGTGAGCGAGACCCCGAGCTCGCGGAGGGCGTCGCACACCGCATTGGCCACCGCCGCCCCGAGCCCGGGATTGCCGCATTCCCCCACGCCGCGGAGCCCGAGCGGGTTGGTGTGGGCGGGAATCTCCTGATAGAACGCGTCCACGAGGGGCACATCCACCGTGAGGGGCAGCGCGTAGTCGAGGAGCGTGCCGGTGAGGAGCTGGCCGCCGGCGTCGTACTGGAGGCTCTCCAGCACCGCGTTCCCGATGCCGAACGCGGCGCCGCCGGCGAGCTGGGCCTCGATGAGCGCGGGATTCACCGCGCGCCCCACGTCCGCGCCGACCACGATCTTCCGGATGTCGATCTGGCCCGTCTCGACGTCCACGTCCACGACGACGGCCACGCCGCAGCCGGCATACGTGAGCTTGGGCACCGTGAACGAGGCCCCCGCGGCCAGTGGCCCGGTGGCGGCCAGCTCGGCCAGGGCCAGGCGCCGGCCGCGCGCCGAGCAG
>DATEDO010000117.1:0-14347 GCA_035281625.1 Candidatus Methylomirabilota bacterium | reverse complement strand
CGGCGGCTGCATGGCCTGGCCCATCGCCTGGCCCATGGCGATGCCCGCGCCCACGCCCACCCCCGCCCCGGCGGCGCCGCCCGCGTTCGCGGCCGCCGTCGGGATGGACTGGCCGGTCTGGAACTGCGTGTAGCGGCCGAGATCGCCCACGATGCCCATGCCGATCCGCTCATCGAGGCGGGTCTGCAGATCGTCGGGCAGCGACACGTTCTGGATCTGGAAGCTCTCGAGGGTGAGGCCCAGCGCCGAGAAGGCCGGCCGGGCCTTGCCGAGCACCGCCCGCGCCAGCTCGTCTTGATTGGCGGCCATGTCGAGGAACGGAACCTGGCTGCTCCCGAAGTGATCGGTGAGAACGGCGACGAGGGTGCCGCGGAGCTGGCCTTCAACCTCGGCCACGCCGTAACTCTCACGCGTGCCGGAGACCTCCTTGAAGAAGATCCGCGCGTCGGCCACGCGGTAGCCGTAGAGCCCGAACGCGCGCAGGCGCACCGCGCCGAACTCGCGATCGCGGATGGTGAGCGGGCTCGCGGTGCCCCAGGTCTGGTTGAGGCGCTGGCGCGTGGAGAAGAAGTACACCTCGCTCTTGAAGGGTGACTCGAAGAGCTTGTTCCAGTGACGGAGGTCGGTCAGCACGGGGAGGTTACGGGTGCGGATGATGTGCGTCCCGGGGCCGAAGAGGTCCGCGGTCTTCCCCTGATCGACGAAGAGGGCCAGTTGCGTCTCCCGCACGATGAGCCGGGCGCCCTGCTGAATCTCGAAGTCGGCGGTGGGGAAGCGCCACGCGAGCACGTCGTCGCCCGCCTCCGTCCACTGCAGGACGTCGATGAACTGCTTCTTGATGAAGCTCGAGATGCCCATGGACCCCCTCCTCCTCCTCGGGATGCGGCGTGGCCAGGATCAAGGGGCAGACGACCCCCGCCGGAGGGGGAGCAACCCATGTGCCATCAAGAAGAACCGTTTTATCAGGGGGTTGAGTAAAGACGGGCCCGCCCCGACTGCCATCCCCCGTTGAGGGACCTGCCCCGGGACGTCAGTCGTGAGCGGGCGGCCGCTCCCGGACCAGTCGCAGCCCCCGGGCGGCGTCCTCGAGGGCCCGTCGCGCCTGGCTCAGCGCGAGCAGCGGGAAATAGTTCCGGTAGAGCGTGTAGCGGAGGTAGAACACGCCGGGAAAGCCGGTGCCGGTGGCGAGCGTCTCGTCCCAGGTCCCGTCGGCCTTCTGGGTCTCGATGAGATAGCGCACGCCGCGCGCGAGAGCCTCGCCCTCGCCCTGACCCACGGCGATGAGGCCGAGCAGCCCCCACGCTGTCTGGGACGGCGTGCTCGGGGCGGGCACGAAGTGCCCCTCGGTGTAGCTGGCGCAGCTCTCGCCCCAGCCACCGTCGGCGTTCTGCACCGAGGTGAGCCAGCGGCCGGCCCGGAACATCGCCCGCGAGGCGGTACGGTCGTGCGCGGCACGGAGCCCGCGGAGCGCGAGGAAGGTGCCGTACACGTAATTGACGCCCCAGCGGCCGTACCAGGAACCGTCCTCCTCCTGGGTCTGGAGGAGATACGAGGCCCCCCGGTCGACGGGCGTGTCGGTGAGACGCAGCCCGCGCCGGCACAGGGCCTCCAGCACCCGCCCGGTGATGTCGGGACAGGTCGGATCCAGCATCGCGTTGTGATCGGCGAAGGGGACGCGGTTGAGCAGCGCCCAGTTGTTGTCCACGTCGAAGGCGGCCCAGCCCCCATCGCTCGACTGCATCTGGGTGAGCCACGAGAGCGCCCGCCGCTCGCAGCGCTCCTGCGCGGCGGGGTCGCTGGCCTTGGCGTGCTGGAGCGCCAGCAGCACCATCGCGGTGTCGTCGATGTCCGGATAGTGCTCGTTGCTGAACTCGAAGGCCCAGCCGGACGGCTCGAGATCCGGCCGCTTCACCGACCAGTCGCCCCGCCGCCGGATCTCCTTGGCGATGAGCCAGTCGGCGGCCCGGCGCTGGGCCGCCGGCACGTCGACCCCCGCCTCGCCGAGGGCAAACATGGCGATGGCGGTGTCCCACACCGGCGAGAAGCACGGCTGGAAGTAGAGGCTGTCCGGCGTCTCCGTCATGAGCTGCTCGAACACCCGCAGGGCCTCGACGAGGTCAGGATGATCGCGCGGGTAGCCCAGGCACTCGAGCGCCATCGCGAAGTACATCATCGAGGGATAGATGGCGCCGAGCCCGTCGCTGTGCCGCGTGCGGTCCAGCATCCACTTCTCCGCCTCGCGGAGGGCCGACTTGCGGATGACTTCCGGCGCGCCCTTCTCCCATACCTTGAGGGCGGCGTCGAGCTGCGTGAACACGACGGACAGCCGGTCGCGGCGGGGCAGGCGAAAGCTCTTCCCGGGCAGCGCCAGCTCCTCCAATGTGAAGCCGCGGGGTACCGGCCGACGGCCCGCGCGTGCCTGCACGATGGACAGCGGGACCACGATGGCGCGCGTCCACGAGGACATCTCGTAGATGATGCCGCCGGGCAGGAGCACCAGCTCCACCGGAATGGTCGGCACGTGGCGGCGCGGATAGAGGCCGAACAGGCTCAGGTTGATGCGGACGTAGCTGTTCGTCTCCTGGATGCCGCCGAGCGCAAGCACGGCCGCGCGCGCCCGGCGCATCGGCTCGGCGTCGGCCGGCATCCCGGCGAGCTTCAGGGCCGCGTAGGCCTTGACGGTGGCATTGATCTCCGCGGGGCCGTCCGGATAGATGTTGAAGCCACCGTCGGGAAGCTGGCGCGCCAGGATCGCCTCGCGCGCCTTCGCGATGCGGCCCCACGTCGGCGGCTGCCACGTCCCGTCCTGGGGCGGATGCAGCCAGAGCTGGAAGAGGACGTAGTCGGACTCGAGGGTGGTGTCGGCGAGGAGATCCCCGCACCAGTACCCGTCGGGCTTCTGCAGGGCGAGCACCGCGTCAGCGGCCAGGTCGGCCGCCGCGCCGGCCTTCCGGGCGAGCGCCTCCTGGCTCTCGCCCGTCGTGCGGGCGGCCCGCAGGGTGCCGTCGCTCGGCTCGAGCCAGGACGAGGTCATATGCACCGAGTGTAAACGATCGGTGCCCCCGTCGCCGCACGTCGAGGCGGCGCCGGGGAGCCCGGCCCCAACGCCGTGTGTTACCATCCCCAGCGGCGCGCCCGGCGCGCCGCGACCCCCACTTCACCGGCGCATCAGGAGGCCCTGCATGGCGATCAAGGTCGGCGACAAGCTGCCCGGCGGCACCCTCACCGAGATGGTCGATACGGAGCGGGAGGGGTGCACGATCGGGCCCAACGCCTTCAATGTGGCGGATCTCACGAAGGGCAAGAAGATCGTGATCTTCGGCCTCCCCGGGGCCTTCACCCCCACGTGATCGCAGAAGCATGTGCCAGGGTTCCTGGCCAATTTCGACCAGCTCCGGGCCAAGAAGGTGGACGAGATCTGGTGCGTCGCGGTGAACGACGCCTTCGTCATGGGCGCCTGGGGCCGGGATCAGAAGGCGGGGGGCAAGGTGCGGATGATGGCCGACGGCAGCGCCATCTTCACCAAGGCCCTCGGGCTCGACATGGATCTCACCGCGCGCGGTATGGGCGTGCGCTCGCAGCGCTACTCGATGCTGGTGGAAGACGGCACCGTGAAGGCGCTGAACGTGGAGGCGCCCGGCAAGTTCGAGGTGAGCGACGCCGACACGATGCTGAAGGCCCTCTAGCGGTCCGCCGTGGCCCGGCTGCGGGTCGGCGTCCTCGGTCTCAGCCACGATCACGTCTGGGGTAACCTCGCCGCCCTCGCCGCGGGGGCCCAGGGTGCGCTCGTGGCGGTGGCCGAGCCCGACCCGCGGCTGCGCGAGCGCCTCGCCCGCGAGCACGGCGGGGCGGTCGCCCTGACCGACTTCGCCGCGCTGCTGGAGCGCCGCGACCTCGACTGCATCCTCTGCTTCACCGACAATCGCGCCTCGGCCGACTGGGGCGCCCGCGCCCTCGCGCGTGGCTTCCCCGTGATGATCGAGAAGCCCATGGCCGCGGACCTCGCCGGGGCCGAGGCCCTCCTCGCCGCCGCCCGCGCGGCGGGCCGGCCCTGCATGGTCAACTGGCCCACCGCGTGGCGGCCCGCCCTGCGCCATGGCCTCGCCCTGGTCGCGGGCGGAGCGGTGGGCGAGCCCGTGCAGCTCTCGCACCGCGGCGGCCACGCCGGCCCCCGCGAGTACGGCTGCTCCGAGCAGTTCTGCGAGTGGCTCTACGATCCCGCGCGGAACGGCGCCGGCGCCCTCGTGGACTACTGCGGCTACGGGGGCATCCTGGCGCGCACGCTGCTGGGCCGGCCCCAGACGGTGACGGCGGTGGCCGCGCACCTCCGGAAGAAGGACCTGCCGTCCGAGGACAACGCGGTCGTGATCCTGCGCTACCCTCGCGCGCTGGCCGTGCTGGAGGGCTCCTGGACCCAGATCGGCGCCGAGCCCGGCTTCGCCTGCGTGGTCTACGGCGACGCGGGCACGGTGATCGTGCATCAGCCGCGTGCGCTGCGCGAGGGCCAGACGGTGGGACCGGGCCGCGTCCAGGTGGTGCGCGGTGAGCGGAGCGAGGCCATCGAGCCGCCGGCGCTCCCCGAGGGCGAGCGCGACGGGGTGTCCTATTTCCTCGCGCGGCTCCGCGACGGGCGGCCCATCGAGGGCCTCTGCGCGCCCGAGATCGGGCGCGACGTGCAGGAGATCCTCGCGGCCGCGCTCCAGTCGAGCGCGGGCGGCCGCACGGTCACGCTTCCGGCCCGCGGCTAGCACGGGCGGCCCGTGCCGCAGCGGATCGAGACGGTCATCGTGGGCGGCGGGCAGGCCGCCCTCGCCCTGAGCTACCATCTCCGGGCGCTCGGGCGCGAGCACGTCATCCTGGAGCGCGCGCGGATGGCGGAGCGCTGGCGCAGCGAGCGCTGGGACTCGCTCGTCTTCCAGTTCCCGCGCTCCAGCATGACCCTCCCCGGTTTCGGACCGCCCGCGGGGGACCCACACGGCTTTGCGCCACGTGAAGACGTCGTGCGCTTCCTCGAGGACTATCGCGCCCGCATCGCCGCCCCGCTGCGGGAGGGCGTGACGGTGCGGGCGGTGACCGCGACGGCCGGCCCGGGGCGCTATCACGTCGACACCGACGCGGGCGCGTACGCGGCCGATCACGTCGTCGCGGCCACCGGGCCGTATCACACGCCCGCGACCTCGCCCGCCGCCGCGGGGCTGCCCGCCGGCGTCGCGCAGGTGCACGCGAGCCGCTACCGGAATCCCGCGGGTCTTCCCCCCGGCGGCGTGCTGGTGGTGGGCTCCGGCGCCTCCGGCTGCCAGATCGTCGAGGATCTCCTCGACGCGGGGCGGACGGTGCACCTCTCGGTGGGCCATCATCGGCGCTTCCCGCGACGCTACCGCGGACGGGACGTGTGGTGGTGGATCGAGCAGGTCGGCGTGCTCGACCAGACGATCGAGGAGCGCCCCGACGGGCCGCCCGCGCCCAACCCCCTCGTCACCGGCGCCCGCGGGGGACACGACATCGACCTGCGCGACTACGCGGCGGCCGGCGTGACCCTGCTCGGGCATCTCGAAGGCGTGCAGGAGGGGCGCTGCTACTTCGCCGCGGATGCCGTGGAGGAGATCGCGCGCGGCGATCAAGGCTTGGTCTCCTTCGCCAAGGTGGCGGAGGCATGGGCCGAGCGTGCCGGACTCGGTCGCCCCGCCGAGCACGAGCGCGTGGACCGGCCGCTCCCCGTCCCTCGCGTGGCCCCGGCCGGCGCGCTCGATCTCCACGTCGCGGGCATCACCGCCGTCGTCTGGGCCACGGGGTATCGCCCCGACTTCGGCTGGGTGCGCCTGCCGGTGCTCGACGCCTCCGGCGACGCGGTGCACCGCCGCGGGTTGAGCGCCTGCCCCGGCTTCTACTTCATCGGCCTGCCGTGGCTGTCCAAACTGAAGTCCTCCGTGCTGTGCGGGGTGGGCGAGGACGCCGAGCGCATCGCCGCCGCGATCGACGCCGGGCGGCGATAAGGGCGCGGCCGTCCGGCGCTTGAAGGGACCCGGGGGCAGGCGTAGTATCGCGCCCGAGATGCCTCTCGAATTCATCGGCATGATCGGCGTGCGGCCCGAAGGGGCGGACGGCGCCGCCGTGCACGTGATCGGCGGCGCGATCGACCGCGCGTGGGTGCGCGAGTTCTCCCAGGCCCACGAGCGTGCCGGCTTCGACAAGGTGCTGGTGGGCTACACCACCGCGGCCGCGGACGGCTTCCTCGTCTCCGCGTACGCCGCCTCCCACACCGAGCGCCTCGCATTCCTCATCGCCCACCGGCCGGGCTTCGTGGCGCCGACGCTGGCCGCCCGCAAGGCGGCGACCCTCGACCAGTTCACGGGCGGGCGCGTGGCTCTCCACATCATCACCGGCGGGAGTGATTCCGACCAGGCCAAGGACGGCGACTGGCTCGACCACGATACGCGCTATCGTCGCACCGACGAGTACCTGACCCTGCTGCGACGCACGTGGACGGAGGACAAGCCCTTCGACCACGCGGGTGAGTTCTACCGCGTGGCGCGCGCCTTCTCCGAGATCAAGCCCGTGCAGACGCCGCATATCCCCCTCTACTTCGGCGGCGCCTCCGAGGCCGCGCACGCCATCGGCGCCAAGCACTGCGACGTCTACATGCTCTGGGGCGAGCCGCTCGCGGCCATCAAGCAGCGCATCGCGGACGTGCGAGCCGCGGGGGCGCGCGCCGGGCGCAGCCCGGGCATCAGCGTGTCGCTGCGCCCGATCATCGCGCCCACCGAGGCGCAGGCGTGGGAGAAGGCGCATCGCATCCTCGCCACCGTGCAATCCAAGCAGCCGGACCGCACCCTGCCGCCCCCCGAGGCGGTGGGCGCCAAGCGGCTGGTGGAGTTCGCGCGCCAGGGCGAGGTGCACGACAAGCGCCTGTGGACGCCCATCGCCGCAGCGGTGGGCGGCTCCGGCAACACCACCGCGCTGGTGGGCACGCCGGAGCAGGTGGCCGAGGCGCTCATGGACTATCACGATCTCGGTGTGACCACGCTCCTCATCCGCGGCTTCGACCCCCTCGCCGACGCCCTCGAGTACGGCCGCGAGCTGATCCCGCTCGTGCGCGCGGAGGTCGCGCGCCGCGACCGCGACCACGCGGCGCGCTGAGCGCATGCGCCTGGTCGGAGTGGTGGGGGCGGTGACCCCGCCGGGGCGACTCAACGCGGCCATGCACGCGGCGGTGGAGGCCGCGGCGGCGCGCCCCGGGGTCAGCGCCTCGCTCCTGAGCCTCGGCGACTACCGCCTTGGCTACGCCGACGGCCGGCCCCTGGAGAGCCTCACCGACGATGCGCCCCGCGTGGTGAAGGCTCTCGCCGACGCCGACGCCGTCCTCCTCGCGAGCCCGGTATACCGCGCCTCGTTCACCGGCGCGCTCAAGAACCTCCTCGACCTCACCCCGGTCGAAGCCCTGCGCGGCAAGCCGGTGGGCATCGTCGCGATGGGCGCCTCCACGCATCACTACCTGGGCGTGGACGGACATCTCCGCCAGGTGCTCGCATGGTTCGGGGCGCTGGTGGCGCCCACGAGCGTCTACCTGGAGTCCGCCCACTTCAAGGAAGGCAAGGTCGCCGACCCGGCCGCCCTCGGCGCGCTCCACGAGCTGGTCGCCACCACGCTCGCCCTCGCCGGCCACGCCCGCGACCAATTGGGCCCGCCACCCCTCGCAGCGAAGCGCACCTAGTCGGCGCGGGCACCCGGGCGGCAACGAAACGGATGGCGCCTCGTCGGCGCCCGCCGCCTCCTACTCGATGAGGTTGAACCGCTGCCGCACCTGCCTCGCACACTCGGCGCAAAGCCCATGGCTGAACGTCGCCTCGGAGTGGTCGCGCACGTAGACCTCCACCGGCCACCACGCGCCCTTGGCGTCGCGGATCTTCTTGCACGAGGCGCAGATGGGGAGAGTGCCGCGCAGGACCTTCCCGCCCGCGCCCGGCCCGCGTGAGGGCGTCGGGCGGACCTCGGAGAAGGAGAGCACCACCCCGGAGGGGGCGGCGTCGGGGCTCCGCCGAAGCGGCCGCGCGCTCATGGAGATCCACACGGGCTGGGCGCCCGGGCGCACCACGCCCATGGTGACGCGGGGACACGGCTTCCCCGTACGCAGGGCGAACGCGGCCGGCTGCTCGTGCAGGAAGAAGGGGGCGCCGTCGCCACGGAGCGCTCCCACGCCGAACGTCGCGAGGGACGGGCCGAGGATGCGCTCGGCGCTGGGATTCCAGCCCGAGATGCCACCGTCGGCATCGATCAGGATCACGCCTTCCTCGAGGGCCTCGAAGACCGCCCGGTGCCGCTCCTCGCTCTCGCGGAGCAAGGTCTCCGCGTGGATGCGGTCGGTGATGTCCACGGCATGGCCGATCACGTACGGCTCCCGGTCGGGCATCCGCACGAGGGCGTTCCGGTAGGCCCACAGGCGCTCCTGCCCGTCGCGGCTCATGAGCCGAAGCACGCCGCGGTCGGCCTCCTTCTCCCGGATGCGGTCGAGATAGGCCTGAAAGAACACGCGCACCGAGGGCGCCAGGAACTCGCGCAGATTCCGGCCCACGCCGTCCTCCGGGGAATAGCCGAGCTCCCAGGCCGACGCCGGGCTCACGTAGAGCAGATTGCCGTCGAGGTCGTGCGTGCACGCCAGCCCCTGGCTGTTCTCCACGAGCTGGCGATACAGCTCGGCGCGCTCGCGCAGCCGATCGTACTCGCGCTGGTGCGCGGCGGTGAGGCGCTCCAGCGCCGCGAGCCGCTCACGCATCTCGACGAGGTCGCGCACGAGCTGCCGCTGCTGGTCCGGGGGATCGTCGGTCCGCTCGATGTCGCTCACGCTATCGTCCTTGTGTCTGCACTTTGCGCTTCCAGAGATCCCAGGGTCGCGTGACCGTGCCCCCCACCGACGCCTCCGCGCGCCGCGCCTCCTCGGCGTCGAGATAGGTGACGGGCCCGCCGAGGGCCATCGCCTGCGCCTGAAGCCGCGCGTTGACCTCGGTGTAGACGGCCCGGAACACCGCCACGGGGAGGCTCGGCCCGACCACCACCACGCCATGGCCGCGCATGAGGGCCACGGACGCGGCGCCGAGGACGCGAGCGAGCGCCTGGCCGAGGGCGGCGTCCCGCACCAGCATATCGGTCATGGCGCCGCTGGCCTGGCGGATATCGAAGACGGGCACGCCGCGGCCCAGGAAGGCGCTCATGTGGTAGAGCGGCCGCAGGGGCGCCCCGGTGACGCCGAAGGGAATCACCGACGGGGAGTGGTCGTGCACCACCGCCTTCACGTCCGGCCGCGCCCGATAGATCTCCCCGTGGATGAAGCGCTCGAGATAGCTCACCCGCCCGCGCGGATCCACCGGCCGGCTGTCGAGGTCGTACTCCATGATGTCGGCCGCGGTGACCAGCTCGGGCGCGATGGACCGGGACATGAGGAAGCGGTCCGGAGCGCTATGGTGCCGGACACTCACATGCCCGTAGCCGTCGACCACGCCCTGATCCGCGAGGATGCGGTTGGCCGCCACCAGGTCCTCGACGAGCGCGGGATCGGGTGGACCCGCGGTGGCGGGGGCGGCGGTCTGCGCGAGGGCGCGCCGGTTCGCCGCAAGCGCGGACACGGCCGTCCCGAGGCCCAGGAGCAGCGAGCGCCGGCCCATGTCACACATGACGAGCCATAGTGCGCAGAAGCGACCACCGACTGCAAGCAGGGGCGAATCGCCCGCCGCGGCGGGCCGTCCTATCCCCTGACGAGCCCGCCCGGCGCGGCAACCTCGCGTCGGTGTAGGATCGAGTCGACCATGCCAATTGCCCTCGGCACCCCGCGCCCGAGTGCCGGGATCCTGCTCCTTGCCGGGGCGCTCCTCGCCCTTGGCTGCGAGCGGGGCCCGGGGCCGGCCGCCGCGCCCCCGACGGAGCGCCAGGCGCCCCGCCCGGTCCGGCTGGCCGCGGCGACGGAAGAGGTGGTGGACCGCCGGGTAGGGGCCACCGGCACCCTGGCCGCCGACGAGCAGGTCGTCCTCGGAACCAAGGTGGCGGGGCGCATGAGCGAGCTGCTCGTGGATCTGGGCAGCCGCGTCCGCCGGAATCAAATCGTCGCCCGGCTCGACCCCACCGACGCGCAGCTCCGGGTGGACCAGGCGGTGGCGGCCCTCCAGCAGGCGCGCGCGCGCCTGGGCCTTTCGCCGACCGGCACCGACGATCGCGTGGACCCCGATCAGACCTCCCTGGTGCGCCAGGCGCGTGCGGTGCTGGACGAGGCGAAGCTGACGCGCGACCGCAGCGAGCGTCTGTGGAAGCAGGAGCTGATCGCGCAGGCCCAGCTCGACACCGCGGTGTCCGCCCTGGCCGTCGCCGAGGCCCGTTATGAAGACGCGCTCGAGGAGGTGCGCAACCGCCAGGGCATGCTTCTCCAGCGGCGCTCGGAGCTCGAGCTGGCGCGTCAGCAGCTCGCCGATACCGTCATCACCTCGCCCATCGATGGCGCGGTGAGCGAGCGCCGGGCCGCGGTGGGCGAGTTCCTCGCCGCGGGCGCCCCCGTCGTCACCCTCGTGAAGCTCCATCCGTTGCGCCTGCGCCTCACCGTGCCGGAGCGGGACGCCACCGCCGTGCGGGTGGGCCAGATGGTGCTGGTGACGGTGGAAGGGGGCGCCGGAGAGAGCCGCGGGCGCGTCGCGCGCATCTCGCCGGCCATCAGCGAGCAGAACCGCACCCTCCTCGTGGAGGCCGAGGTGCCCAACGAGGGCGCGACCCTCCGGCCCGGGGCCTTCGCGCGGGCCGACATCGTGCTCTCCGGAGATCTCCGCGTGGTCACGGTGCCGGCCACCGCGGTCGTCACCTTCGCCGGCGTGGAGAAGGTGCTCACGGTAGAGAAGGGCCGCGCCGTCGAGGTGCGCGTCACCACCGGCCGCCGCCGCGGCGACCGGGTGGAGATCGCGAGCGGCCTCGCCGCCGGCGCCTCCGTGGTCGCCCAGCCCGGCAATCTCACCGCCGGTCAGGCCGTCAGCGTCCAGCCCTAGTCCATGCAGAAGCTCGCCGAAGTCTGCATCCACCGGCCGGTCTTCGCGGCCATGCTCGTACTCTCCCTCGTCGTGGTGGGCGCGGCCTCCTGGGCGCGCCTCGGGGTCGACCGCTTCCCCGCCGTGGATCTGCCCACCGTGAGCATCCGCACCGAGCTCAGCGGCGCCTCCGCCGAGGAGGTGGAGAGCCAGGTCACGCGCGAGATCGAGCAGTTCGTCAACACCGTGCAGGGCATCCGCGAGCTTCGCTCCATCTCCGGCCCCGGGCAGTCCATCATCATCGTCGAGTTCGAGCTGCGCCGGAACATCGACGTGGCCGCCCAGGACGTGCGCGAGAAGGTGGCGCTCGCCATCCGCAACCTCCCCCGCGACGCCAAGGCGCCCATCATCGCCAAGTTCGACAACGACCAGGCGCCGGTCCTCACCGTCGCCGTCGCCGGGGATCAGCCGCTCCGCGAGCTGACCGAGCTGGCCGACAAGGTCGTGAAGGTGCAGCTCGAGCGCTCCTACGGCGTCGGCGAGGTGCGTCTGGTGGGCGGGCTCAACCGGGCCATCAACATCTGGGTGGAGGCTGATCGGCTCGCCGCCTATCAGCTTCCGATCACGGCCGTCCGCGACGCCCTCATTCGTCAGAACGCCGACATGCCGGGCGGCAATGTGACGGCGGGGCTCCGCGAGTCGTCGCTCCGCACCCTGGGGCGCGTGGTGGACCCTCGCTCGTTCGACGATGTGGTGATCTCCACCGTGAATGGGGCACCCATCCGGGTGCGCGACGTGGGCCGGGCCGAGGACGGCACCGCCGAGCAGCGGTCCGTCGCGCGCCTCAACGGCGTGCCCAGCGTCATCCTGGAGGTGCGGCGGCAGTCGGGCGAGAACACGGTGGCGGTCATCGAGGCGGCCAAGCAGAGCCTCGCCCGCCTCGCCTCCCAGCTGCCGCCCGGCGTGCGCCTCGAGGTGATCCGCGACCAGTCACGCTACATCTACGCCGCGCTCCACGAGATCCAGGTGCACCTGATCCTGGGCTCGATCCTCGCCTCGCTGGTGGTGCTGCTCTTCATGCGGAGCTGGCAGTCCACCGTCATCGCCGCCGTCGCCATCCCCTGTTCCGTCATCTCCGCCTTCGGCACGATGTGGGCCCTCAACTTCACCCTCAACAGCGTGACCATGCTGGCGCTCGTGCTCATGGTCGGCATCGTCATCGACGATGCCATCGTGGTGCTGGAGAACGTCTTCCGCTTCGTCGAGGAGAAGCGGATGACGCCCTTCGAGGCGGCGAAGTCGGCCACCGCCGACATCGGGCTCGCCGTCATGGCCACCACCTTCAGCCTCGTGGTGATCTTCCTGCCCGTGTCCTTCATGTCGAGCGTGTCGGGCCGCTTCCTCTACCAGTTCGGCGTGACGGCGGCGGTGTCGGTGCTGGTGAGCCTGCTCGTGTCCTTCACCCTCACTCCGATGATGAGCGCGCGCATGATTCGCGTCAGGGGCGCGGCCGGCCCGCCTGCCCCGGCGGGAGGCCACGGCCCTGATGGCCACGGCCAGGCGGCGTCCCGCCGGGGCTTCTATGCCTGGCTGGACCGGGGCTATGCCTTCACGCTTCGCCAGGCCATGCGCTATCGCTGGGGGGTGGTGGCCATCTCGCTGGCGACCATTGCCGCGACCTGGCCCATCTACGGCTGGGTCAAGCAGGAGTACACCCCCACCGACGTCGACGAGAGCGAGTTCGAGGCCATCATCAACGGCCCCGAGGGCATCTCGATGCCCGCCATGGACGAGGCGGTGCGCGCGATCATCGCCGAGGTGCGGGCCGTGCCGGGCGTGCGCACCGTGCTCGTCACCGCGGGCGGCGGCTTCCTCGGCCGCATCAGCCAGGGCAACATGTACGTCCGCACCGCCCCCCACGACGAGCGGACGTTCGGACTCGCCCGGCTCTGGCGCGAGACCCTCAACGGCAACCCACTCAAGGCGTTCCAGGGCAACTACAGCCAGCGCGACGTGATGCAGGAGGTGCGCGCGCGTGTCCGGAAGTTCCGCGACTTCCGCATCCTCGTGCGCAACATCCCCGGCTTCAACATCGGCGGCGGGAGCTTCGACATCGACTTCGTCATCCGGGGCCCCGAGCTCGAGACGCTCTCGCGCTACGCCGAGGAGCTGCGGACCCGCGCGATCGCGCTGGGCGGCATCGCCGACCCCGACACCACGCTCCGGCTCGACCGGCCGGAGCTCCGGGTGCGCATCGACCGCGAGCGCGCCGGCGACCTGCGCGTGGACACCGCGGAGATCGCCACCGCGCTCCGCCTCATGGTCGGCGGCGATACCGAGGTGTCGCGCTTCCGCGACCCGACCATCGACGAGGACTACTACGTCCAGCTCCGGCTCGACGAGAAGCAGCGCGGCGACCTCGGGATCATCTCGCGCCTGCTCGTCTCGCGCCAGTACGCGCCCCAGGGGCCGTCGAGCCTCGTGCGGCTCGACAACGTGGTCCAGCTCGTCCCCGGGTTCACCGCATCGCGCATCGACCGCTCCGACCGCCAGCGGGAGGTCCGCCTGCGGGCGGCCGTGCTCCCCGGGCACGGCCAGGCCGACCGCATCGCCGCCCTGAGGGGCGCCGTCGCGGAGATGCGGCTGGCGCCCGGCTACACGACGGCCATCTCGGGCCGGGCCCGGGAGCTGGAGCGGACGTTCACCGAGTTCCTGTGGGTGTTCCTGCTCTCGGTCGTGTTCATGTACATGATCCTGGCCGCCCAGTTCGAGAGCCTGATCCACCCGTTCACGATCCTGCTCTCGCTGCCGCTGTCGGTGCCGTTCGCGCTGCTGTCGCTCTGGTACACCGGCAACACGCTCAATCTCTACTCCGCGCTCGGCATCCTCGTGCTGTTCGGCGTGGTCAAGAAGAACGCGATCCTGCAGATCGACCACATGAACAACCTCCGCGCGGAGGGCCGCGACCGGATGACCGCGATCATGGAGGGCAACCGGGACCGGCTCCGGCCGATCCTGATGACGACCCTCGCCCTCGTCGCCGGCATGCTCCCGCTCTGGATGGGCACCGGCCCCGGCGCCGAGGAGCGCCGCGCGATCGCGGTCGTCGTCATCGGCGGACAGACGCTGTCGCTGCTCCTGACCCTGGTCGTGACGCCGGTGGCGTACTCGATCTTCGAGGACGTGGCGCGAGCCCTGGGGCGGGTGCCGAGCTTCGCGCGCCGCGGAGGCGGCGGGCCACGGCTGCCCCGCCGCAACTGGCGCCTGCGCCGCCGCCCGACCCCGGAGCCCAGCTAGACTTACGACAGCTGACCGCAGGGCGGGAGCGTCGCGCGTGGCCCGTCCGACGAGCC
>DATEDO010000116.1:0-13703 GCA_035281625.1 Candidatus Methylomirabilota bacterium | reverse complement strand
TCCGCGCCGCGCTGGCCCGCGGGGCGCGGCGCTTCGAGGAGATGGACCCCGGGGGACGGGGCTATTTCGGGTGGCCCGCGGCAGCGCGCCCGGGCACCGCGCGCCGGGCGTTGGCGCTGCGGGCGCGGCTCATGGCGAAGGGGATCACGGAGGCGCTCCGGCATGGCGGGCGTTGAGGGCCGTATCGCGGTGGTGACGGGCGGGGCCAACGGCCTCGGGCGGGAGATCGCGCGGGTGCTGGCGCGGGCGGGCGCGAAGGTGGCGGTGGGCGATCTCGAGCCGGAGGGTGTGGAGCGCGCCGCCGCGGCCATCCGGGAGGCGGGCGGTGACGCCGTCGCCCTCGCCGGCGACCTCACCGAGGAGGCGCCCGCGGCGCGGCTCATCGAGGCCGCGGTGAGCCGCTGGGGCAAGCTCGACATCCTCGTGAACAACGTGGGCGGGAGCCGGAACTCGAAGATCTGGGAGATGCCGGCGGCGGACTGGGACTTCGTGCTCCGCCTGAATCTCCGCTCGACATTCCTCTGCACGCGCGCGGCGGCGCCCCACATGATGCGGCAGCGCTACGGCCGCATCGTCTGCATGTCCTCGGGCGCGCGCGAAGGCACGCCGTGGACCGCCTACTATCAAGGCGGTGCGGCGTACTCCGCGTCCAAGGCCGGCATCCACGGCTTCGTGAGGGACGTGGCCCTCGAGCTCGCCGAGTACGGTGTCAACGTCAACGCCGTCGCCCCCGGGCCCATCGACACCGAGCGCGCGGGGCCGACGCTGCGGCGCCTCGACGCGACCGTCGAGTTCAGTCCCTCGCGTCTGACCCCGCTCCACCGTCTCGGGCAGCCCGTCGAGGTCGCGCACGCCGTGCTCTTCCTCGCCTCGGAGGAGGCGAGCTACATCACCGGACACACGCTCGCCGTCGCTGGCGGCCGCTGAAGGTTGACACACCACGCGCGCGGTCGCATGATGGCCGCAGCCTCACCTCAAGGAGCCGTCATGGCGAACGCGCAAACCGTCGGAGAGCTGAAGCGCGCAGGCTACATCCCCCGGACCGTCAAGCAGGAGCTGCGCGACAACCTGATCAAGCGGCTCAAGGCGGGGAGCCCCATCTTCCCCGGCATCATCGGCTACGAGGAGAGCGTGCTCCCGCAGATCGAGAACGCCATTCTCTCCGGTCAGGACATCGTGTTCCTGGGTGAGCGCGGTCAAGCCAAGACGCGCATGGCGCGGCTCCTCGTGGAGCTGCTCGACGCCGAGGTGCCGGCGCTCGCCGGCTGCGAGACCAACGACGACCCCTTCGCGCCGATCTCCGCCGCCGGGCGGGCCCTCGTCGCCGAGAAGGGCGACGCCGCCCCCATCACCTGGATTCCGAGGGACCGGCGGTACGGCGAGAAGCTCGCCACGCCCGACATCACCATCGCCGACCTCATCGGCGAGGTGGATCCCATCAAGGTGGCGGAGGGCCGCTATCTCGCCGACGAGCTGACCATCCATTACGGGCTGCTCCCGCGCACCAACCGCGGCATCTTCGCCATCAACGAGCTGCCGGATCTCGCCGAGCGCATCCAGGTGGGCCTGCTCAACATCATGGAGGAGCGCGACGTCCAGATTCGCGGCTACAAGGTGCGCCTGGCCCTGGACCTCTTCGTGGTGGCGAGCGCCAACCCCGAGGACTACACCAACCGCGGCCGCATCATCACTCCGCTCAAGGACCGGTTCGGCTCGCAGATCCGAACCCACTACCCGCGCAAGCTCGAGGACGAGATCACCATCATGGACGCGGAGCGAACGGACTTCGCCGCCGACGGCTTCGCCATGAGCGTGCCCGACTACATGAAGCAGATCGTCGCCGAGCTCACCCACCTCGCCCGGAAGTCGTCGGAGATCAGCCAGCGCTCCGGAGTGTCGGTGCGGGTGACCATCTGTAACTACGAGAACCTCCTCTCGAACGCGCTCAAGCGCTCCATCCGCCTCGGCGAGAACCAGGTCGTCCCGCGGGTGACCGATCTCTCCGCCATCGTGGCCTCCACCAGCGGCAAGATCGAGCTGGAGACGGTGGGCGACGGGGCCGAGGACAAGATCCTCGGCAAGCTCGCCCAGCGCGCGGTGCTGAACATCTTCAACCGCTCGTTCACCGGCGGCGATCTCGACGAGGTGGTGTCGGCCTTCCAGGGCGGCCTGCGCTTCGAGGCGTCCGACGACATGCCGTCCACGGAGTACCTCCGCCAGATCGGCGAGGTGCGGCCGCTCCACGCCGCCGCCAAGAAGCTCGGCGCGGGCAATCCCGCCGCGGTGGCCTCGGCGGTGGAGTTCGTGCTGGAGGGCCTCCACCTCTCGCGCAAGCTCAACAAGGACGTGCACGCCGGCCGCTACCGCTACCGGGGCCAGTAGGGAAAGCGGCGTGCTCTTCCGCTACTCGCGCTGGGACGGCTCGCAGGAGGTCCCCGACCCCGACGCCGACCAGCTCCTGGAGGCAATGTCCGACGATCTCATGTCGGACGGCGATCTCTGGAGCGCGCTGCGCCGGCTCTTCCAGCAGGGGGCGCCCATGCCCCAGGGCGGCCGCATGCCCGGCCTCCAGGACATGGTGAACCAGCTCCGCAAGCGCCGGCAGCAGCAGCTCGAGCGCTACGATCTCGGCTCGGCGCTGGAGGACATCAAGAAGAAGCTCGACGAGATCCTGAAGACGGAGCGCGAGGGCATCGAACGCCGCCGCGCCGACGCCCGCGAGCGCCGGGAGCGCGGCGAGATCACGCCGGAGCAGCAGGGACAGCTCGAGCAGATGGCGGGACAGCGGCGTCAGAGCCTGGACGCCCTGCCCAAGGAGCCGGCGGGCCGCATCCGGGGGCTCCAGAGCTACGAGTTCATGGATCCCGACGCCCACCGCATGTTCTGGGAGCTCATGCAGTCCCTCCAGCAGCAGATGCTCCAGCCCTTCATGCAGGGCATGCAGCGGTCATTGCAGAACATGACGCCCGAGGACATGGCCCGGATGCGCGAGATGATGCGCGATCTCAACCGCATGCTCCGCGAGCGGGCCGACGGCAACGAGCCCGACTTCCAGGCCTTCAAGGACAAATGGGGACAGCACTTCCCGGGGGTGGAGAGCCTGGACCAGCTCCTCGAGCAGCTCGGCAACCAGGCCGCGCAGCTCCAGTCGCTCATGGACAGCATGTCGCCGGCCCAGCGGCGCCAGATGCAGGACATGATGCAGTCGCTCTTCATGAAGGACGAGCGGCTCGAGGCGGAGATGGCCCAGCTCGCCATGAACCTCGCCGAGCTGATGCCGCTGGACGAGATGGCCCGCCGCTACGACTTCCACGGCGACCGCGAGCTGACGCTCCGCGAGGCCATGCGGCTCATGGAGGAGCTCCAGAAGATGGACGAGCTGGAGCGTCAGCTCCGGCGCGTGCGCGACCCGAAGGACCTGGAGGGGCTCGACCCCGCCGAGGTGGAGCGCCTGCTCGGGGACAAGGCGGCGCGGGAGCTGGAGAAGCTCCAGGAGCTCACGAAGAAGCTCGAAGAGGCCGGCTACCTCGAGCGGCAGGGCGACAAGCTCGAGCTGACCGCTCGCGCCCTCCGGAAGATCGGCGACAAGGCCCTCCGCGACATCTTCGCCCATCTCAAGCGCGATCGCTTCGGCCGCCACGCGGTGGAGCGGCGGGGCGCGGGCGGCGACCGCACCGACGACGCCAAGCCCTACGAGTTCGGCGATCCCTTCCTGCTCGACCTGAAGGAGACGCTGATGAACGCGGTGGAGCGGCAGGGACCGGGCACTCCGCTGCGGCTCACGCCGTCGGACTTCGAGGTGTTCCGCACCGAGCTCTCGACCCAGGCGGCCACCGTGGTCATGCTCGACATGAGCCGCTCCATGATCTTCAACGGCTGCTTCCTCGCCGCCAAGAAGGTCACGCTGGCGCTCAATGCCCTCATCCGCGGGCAGTTTCCCCGCGACCAGCTCCACATCGTGGGGTTCTCGCTCTACGCGCGCGAGTTCCGCGCCGAGCAGCTCCCCGGCCTGCACTCCAGCGAGTGGAGCGTGGGCACCAACATGCACGCGGGCTTCCAGCTCGCGCGGCGGCTCCTCGGCCGGCAAAAGGGCGGCAACAAGCAGATCATCATGGTCACGGATGGCGAGCCCACCGCCCACATGGAGGGGCTGGAGGCCGAATTCGCCTACCCGCCCACCCGCCGCACCATCCAGGAGACGCTCAAGGAAGTCCAGCGCTGCACCCGCGAGGGCATCACCATCAACACCTTCATGCTCGAGCGGAGCGAGATGCTGATGGCCTTCGTGGAGCAGATGGCGCGCATCAACCGCGGCCGGGCGTTCTTCGCCACGCCGGAGCGTTTGGGCGAGTACGTGCTGGTCGACTACGTGGGGTCCAAGCGGCGCAAGACCGCCTGATCATGCGGCTGGTGCGCCCGCCCGCTCCCGCGCTCCGTCCCTTCGTCTCGCGCGTCTGGGCCATCGACGACGGGGAGGCGTCGCCGGCGCCTGCCGCACGCGAGCGTGTGCTGCCCACTGGCGAGATGCACCTCGTGATCCGGCTCTCCGAGCGCCCGGTGCGGCTCTATCCACATCCGGGCTCCGTCGCGGCCCACGCCGTCGGCCTCGCCACCGTGAGCGGCATGCGCTCAGAATCGTACCTTCGAGAAGTCTCCGCGCCGGTCCGCTCGGTGGGCGTCCAGCTTCATCCCACCGCTTGCCCGCTCCTCCTGGGCGCGCCGGCCGACGAGCTGGCCGGCCGTCACTGGGCGCTCGAGGACTTCTGGGGCGCGGCGGCCGCGCGCGTCCGGCAGCAGCTCCTGGACGGAGGCCGGCTCGAGCGGCAGCTCGATCTCTTCGAGGCCCTGCTCGCCGCGCGCGTGCCGCGCGTGCACGCCCTCCATCCCGCGGTGGCGCTGGCCCTCGAACGCTTCACCGCGGGCGAGCCCGTGGGCGAGGTCGTGCGCGCGTCGGGCCGGAGCCACCGCGCCTTCATCGCCCTCTTCCGCCGCGCGATGGGGTTGAGCCCCAAGGTCTATTGCCGCCTCCAGCGATTCCAGCGCGTGATGGGCCGGCTGGCGTCGGATCCGGCCGCCCCGTGGTCGGACGTCGCGCTCGACGCGGGCTACAGCGATCAGCCCCATTTCGGCCGGGAGTTCCGGGAGCTCGCGGGGGTCACACCCGGGGAATACCGCGCTCTCGCGCCCCGCGGGCATCACGTGCCCCTGCGCGCCGCCGCGCGCTGAGCGACACCGGGTCAATTTCGTACAAGACGCCCCGCCCTCGGCGGGGCGATGCTTTCGCCCGACTCGACCCGATCCTGAATCGACCTGAAAGGAGCGCGCTCATGACCATCAAGGAGCTGTTTCCGTACCTCCACATCCGGGGGGCCGCCCAGGCCCTCGAGTTCTACACGCGCGCCTTCGGCGCCAAGGAGAAGCTCCGCCTCACCGAGCCGAGCGGCCGCATCGGCCACGCCGAGCTGGACTTCGGCAGCATGACCCTCATGCTCGCGGACGAGTTCCCCGAGTACGGCATCCGCGGCCCGCAGTCGATCGGCGGCACGTCCGTCACCATCCATCTCCACGTCGAGAACGCCGACGAGATGATCAAGCGCGCGGTGCAGGCGGGGGCCACCGTCGAGCAGGAGCCGCGCGATCAGTTCTACGGCGAGCGCTCGGGCTGCGTCCGCGACCCCTTCGGCCACCGCTGGAACATCGGCCACCACATCGAGGAGGTGTCGCCGGGGGAGATGCAGCGGCGCTATACCGCGCTGCTCGAGGGCGCCTGAGGAAGCTCAGGGCATGCAGAGGCCCGCGCCGTCGTAGGGCACGGACGGGGGCGGAGTCGCCCGGATGCGATCGAGGAATGGAAGGTCGGCACGCCCGAACAGGGCGGCCAGCGGATCCTCGTAGAGCAGCGTCCAGCCCGGCGTCAGGCGGAGCAGATTGTCCGCCGGCTGGGAGCGGCGCACCAGGGCGAGCTGGGTGTCGTACTCGCGCAGCAGCGCGTCCCAGGCGCCGAGGCCCAGCTTGAAGTCGAGATTCTGGTTGTACGCGCGATGGTCGTAGGCCGTCTCGCGCCGGCCATCCATCGAGACCTTGAGGGTCGGCGCCACGTGATACATGGCATAGAGCCCCCAGTCGAAATCGATGGCGAGATTGCCGCTAACGCCGCTCGCCCGAAGCAGGCCGATCGCGCGGACGGGCTGCCCCAGGGCGGACGGTGGGTCGATGACGATGCAGCCGAGGCGCGGCGCGGCCAGCGCGACGAAGAGGACGGCGCCCGCCGTCGCGGCGGCGACCAGGACCTGGTTCGCCGGGGCCGATGGCGAGGGAATCCGCCGCGTGTACGCGCGCGCCCATCGGGCCCAGGCGTCGCCGATGTGCTCGCCGGCCAGCACGACGATCGCCAGGGCGGCGAGCGGCACGTGGCGCCACGCGATCAGCGGGAGCAGGGCGCACACCACGAGCACCCCCAGCAGGGGAAGGCTGCGGGCTCGCCGGCTGTAGGTCCAACCCGCGGCCGCGGCCGCGACGAGGAGCACGTAGATGAGGCCCTGAAGGGTCGCGAGGAGCAACGGCTGCCATTCGCTGATCTCGGGGCGTGGCACCGTCGCGGTGCGCCAGAGGAAGGGGAGGAGACGGAATCCCCAGGGGTTGAGCCCGGTGGCCAGCACGCAGGCCACCAGGATCGGGATCACCGTCCACAGCGACAGGCGCACCGGGGCCGCGGGCGCCCCGAGCCCGAGCCAGCGCCGAACGAGCTCGAGCCCCGTCCAGATGCCCAGCACGCCCAGTCCCGCCAGAAATCCCGGATGAAGGTTCGCCCAGAGGGCGAAGAGGGCGGGCGCGGCGTAGAGCCACCGTGCATCGCCTCGATCCATCGACCGGAGCAGGAGGAGGACGACGAGGAAGAACGTGTAGGTGACGAGGTGGGGCCGGATCGTGATGAGGAAAGGCACGAAGAAGTGGATGAGGACCAACACGATGATGCCGGCCCGCGCGGCGGGCACGCCCTGGCGGCAGAGCACGCGGTAGACGACGCCGAGCAGGATGAGGCCGACGGCGACCTTTGACGTGATCAATCCCGGAGGTCCCGCCGCGGCGAAGAGCCGGTAGAGCCCCAGCTCGAACAGCCACTCGAAGTTGATCCACTCGTGGCCGGCCGTGACGTAGGAGAACGGGTCGGCCTGCCGGATGCGGTCCGTCTCGTGATAGAGGCGGCCGATCGCGAGGTGTCCCCAGATGTCCGGATCGGCGAGCGTGTGGGCGAATCGATACAGCCCCAGCCCCATCACCAGGGCGATCACTGCGAGCGAGGCCGGGGCGGGCCGCCCGCCGTCTCGCGCCGGGCCGGCGGTCACCACGGAGAACCCGGCGCCAGTCGTGATGGGAAGGGCCGAGGGAAGGTCCTCAGGGTTTCTGTGAAGACCTCCCGAGGGTGCCCCGATACAGGAAGAACCCGCCCGCGATGAGAATCACCGCGATCAACCAGGAGCCCATGGGCTGCCACGCGTTGGTCACGGCGGGCAGGATGATGAAGATGATGCCGAACAGGATCGCGATGATGCCGATAACCTTCATGTCGCTCCTCCCGCTCACCATGAGCTGCGCCGACCGGCGTCCAGGTCCCGATCGACCGGCCGCCGGGATCCCACCGAGATACTTCTAGCATGCGACTCGGGAAGCCAATGGGTGTTTTCGGCGCCGCGGCGACGCCGAGCGCTCACGGAAGCCATAAAATTGTGCCGTCCCAAATCTCCATGCGATTATCCACCCGTGGCACGATGGCGGCTCACCGCGGGGACGGCGGCGGCGCTCCTCGCCTCGGCGCTGGCTCTTCAGGCGTGCGGCGCGCGGTCCGCGCCACCGCGACCGCCCGAACCGCCGCGACCCGCCGAGGCGCCCCGACCGGCCGAGGCGGCGCGACCGACCCCGCCGGTTCAGGCGGTCACGGGCTCCGCCGCCGTGAAGCTGCTCGCCGCCGTCCAGAAGCCGCCGGTCTGGCGTTCCGGCGATCGATGGACCTACGGCGTCCTCGTCGGCACCGAGCAAGGCGTCAAGACCGTCGAGGTGGTCGAGGCGCCGGACAGCAACGTGTCGTACTACGTGCTTCGGATCGATCAGCTCGATCACGTCTACACCACCGACCTTCAGTGGGTGGCGCACGCCCGCGAGCGGAAAATCGAGAGCCGAATCAGTCCTCCGATGCCCTGGTTCACCTGGCCGCTCGAGCCGGGACGACGGTGGACGTACCGTGGAACGCTCCAGGATGCGACGGCGAGCGTCCAGCGCGATGACACCTTTCTCGTCATCGGCTCCGAGGTGGTCGAGGTCCCCGCGGGACGGTTCAATACCGTCAAGATCTTGCATGAGAGCAATTGGGGGGACCGCGACGAGTACTGGTACGCGCCCGACGTTCGCTCCTACGTGAAGTGGGTCTGGCAGCGGGGTACCTCTCGCAGCGAGCAGCTGCTCCGCGAATATCACGCCGCGCCCCGCACCTGACGTCGGTCCCGGCCGATGCGGGCGCCGACGCGGCCGCCGGCCAGGCGTCCGTCCGCGATCAATGCCGCCCAGAGCGCCAGCGTCGCCCAGAAGTACGCGGATCCGGTCAGCAGGGTTGCCCAGGGATTCGGCTGGAACGCCACGGTGGCCGGCAGCGGCCAGATCAGCCCGGGCGCCGCTATGACGAGCAGCGTGCGGCGCCAGCGGGCCGTGCTCGAGATGGGGGCGCCTTGCGCGGCGGGATTCCACGCGGCGGCGAGCGCCACCATCGGGCCGAGCGCGAGCCACCAGTAGTAGGTCCAGCCGAGCGGCGAGATCAGGAGCGCGGCGAAGAGGAGCACGGCGAAGCTCCGGTCGACGCCCCGCTCACCCGCATCGGTCGCGGTGACCGTGAAGCTCACGACGGCGATGGCCGCGGACAGCAGGAGCCAGGCCGGTCCGATGAGGCCCGGTGCGTCGAGCAGCGGCGCGTAGTACGCACTGGGCGCGAGCACGCGCTTGAGGAAGCCGAGGAGTGACGCGTTCATGGCGACCCACTCCCACGTCACCGCGGAGAGGCCGGCGATCCAGGACCGGTGCGCGTCCCACCCGAAGACCCCGAGCCCGAGCAAGAACGCCCCGGCGGCCGCGTTGAGGGCCGCGCCGAGCGCGTCGAACCGCCGGCGCAGCATGAGATAGGGCAAGAAGATGCCGAGGAACGGCTTCACGCTCATCACGAGGCCGAGGTAGACGCCGGCCTCGGCCCAGCTCCCTCTCCGCGCGCGTATCCACGCCAGTGTCATGGGAAGCAGCAGGACGAAGGAGACCTGCCCGGTCACCGCCACCGCGCCGAGGCCCGCGAAGCCCAGCAGGGCCAGGGCGGCGAGCCGCCGGCGCCACGGCGTGAGCACCACCTCGGTCTCTCGCACGATCAGGCGGAGAGAAAGTCCCAGACAGGTCAGGCTCACGAGGCCCCAGACGAGGAGCGCCCAGCGCCCGGGGAGCGGGGCCAGTGGCAGCAGGATCAGGTGGAAGTGGGGCGGGTTGAGATTCAGGAACTGGATGTAGTGGAGGATGTCGCCGCCCATCCCGCGTACCGGGCTCAGCGTGGCCGGACCCAGGTCGTACATGTCCCGACCGGCGAGATACGCCCGAGCGGAGGCGTGGAGCTTCCCGAAGTCGCTGCGGACGAGTCCCCGCTCCATCACGAGGACGAGCGCCGCGTTCCAGGCGAGCAGGGCGAGGCAGGCGAGCGTGACGGCCGTGCGGCCGAGCGCGGGGAGCAATCGGGGGCGGGCCGCGTCGACGGACGGGCGCATCATCGCGGCTGCAGCCGCAGCGCGCCCTCGCGCGGATCGAGGGTGAACATGTAGCGGGCCAGGAAGGAGTTGCCGAGCAGGCCGT
The DNA here is from genome assembly GCA_035281625.1 of Candidatus Methylomirabilota bacterium. Taxonomy (GTDB): domain Bacteria; phylum Methylomirabilota; class Methylomirabilia; order Rokubacteriales; family CSP1-6; genus DASRWT01. The sequence continues at coordinate 3,830 of DATEDO010000116.1, read as the reverse complement.
GCAACCCGGCGGGAAGCTCGACGACGACCGCGCGGGTCCCGCGCGCCTCGATCTCACCCACCTGGAGTGAGGTCAACGTGACGATAGGGCCCCGCGTGCGGCCGGCGATCCCCTGCACCTCGACGACGGGCGTGTCGGACCCGATCGAGAGCCCGGCGGAGCGGGCCACCGCGGGCGAGATGAGGGTCACGCTCGCGCCCGTGTCCAGCAGGAGCGGCCCCGTCCACGCCCCGTTGATGACGACCTCGGTGAGCCAGCCGCCGGGAACCTTCGTCAGCGCGATGACCGTCTCCTCGGCCCGCCGCGGCCGCGGGGGCGCCCCGAGGGCGCCGATGGCACGGAGTCCCTCCCGCGCCGCCGCCGCCACCGTCGGGGGCGGATCCAGACGCAGGGCCCTTTCGTAGGCGGCGGTGGCTTCCTGGAGGCGGCCGAGCTTCGTGAGCGCGGCGCCGCGATGGTAGTGGAGGAGCGGGTCACTGGGCGTCCGGGCCAGCGCCTGGCTGAAGAGGCGCTCGGCCTCGGCATACTCGCCGCGCTGATAGGCGGCCTTGCCCGTTTCGTTGAGATCCCCCGGCCCCGCGCCCAGGAGCGCGACGAGAGGCAGGAGCAGGAGCAGGCGCCCTCCGGCCCTACGCACCGCCAACACCCCTCACGCTCTCGAACCGCGGAATCACGCGGAACTCCTGTCGCAGCGACTCGAGGGATTCGCCGATCTGCGCAATGCGCTCCTGCTCCGCGTTCCCGAGAAACCGGGCCGCGTGCTCGAGATAGGTGATCTTCCGCGGCTCGATGCTCATGAGGCGCGCCGCCGTCGCGTCGACCGCCACGAGATCGTCGCCGAAGATGAGCGCGCCGCACGGCCTGGGATCGCCCTGGATCGGCCCGTTGCCCTCCATGCCCACGATGCCGTCGACGATGGCGAACTGGGGCGCGGGCAGCGAGCTGTTGATGTCGACAACGCTCTCGTGGATGCCCGCCCAATGCAGGACGTTCTTCGGCCAGCCGTAGACCATCCCCGGCACGATCCCGAACATGTTCTTGAGCGAGAGCGTCACCCCCGCCCAGTGGTGCGTCTTGAGCTTGGGCATGGAGACGATCAGGTCCGCGCCGAGTATGGTCTCGGGCAGGTGGAGCCGGCCTAGCTCGGTGAAGCGGCTGCGAAGCGTCACCGATCGCACGTCGTCGTGGTTGAGGTCGATGTAGCGGGCGCCCAGATCGGTGAGCGTCTGGAAAAGCCCCGAGGCGGCGACCAGATGCTCGGTGTCGCGCCGATGGCCCGGGCCCTCCGCGACCACCACCTCACGCGCGCCCAGACGGCGGAAGGCCTCCACCGCGGCGGCGATGACGGCCGGATGGGTATTGATCACCCCCGCCGGGTCGAACTCGACGAGGTTCGGCTTGAGCACGACCTTCCCTCCGGCAACGGGGAGCCGGAAATGCCGTATGCCCTGGAGCACCACGTCGGTCAGCGGCACCGTATAGTCGCGGGCGGGCAGGATGGCGACCCGCGAGCGGTCGGCCTTTCGATACGCCGCGCGATCCCAGCTCGGCGACCGGCCGCAGCCGGCGGCGACTGGCGCGGTGGCGGCGGCCGCCAGGAAGCCACGGCGTGTCATGGGCGCCCTCATAGGCCGAACACGGCCTCGGGCGAGCCCGATGCGATCAGCGCGAGCGCCAGGGTTCGCGTGGACCCGAGAAAGCCCGTGCGCGCATAGCTCGCCGCCAGTCGCTTGCGCTCCGCGGCGGCATCCTGACCGTGAACGGCCAGGTACGCGATCGCCCAGCTCAGGGCGAAGCCGGAATCGACCTCGGCGAGCATGCGGCGCATCGCTTCGCTGCTCGCGCGATGGGCGGGCGTTTCGCGCCGATCCTGGAGGCCGACCAGCGCGATCGCGGTGACCTCCGGGTACGGCGGGACGCTGACGCCATACACATTAGTGTTCCCATAGTTCCAGCCTCCGCCTTCGCACACGCGATCGAAGAGCAGCGACTCGCCTTCGCGGATTCGGGCGTCGACATCGGCGCCCCGGAGCACCGCGCGCCCCTTCTTGAGTGCGAGCAGGGCGTAGGCCGTGGGCTCCACCCAGCTGAAGGCCTCGGGATTCCATGACCAGCCCTTGAGCGTGGGATCCATCCGGACGGGCAGCGCGGCCGGCCAGAGGCGATAGAGCGCCCGGATGAGCCAGCCGGGATCGATGCCGCCATGCCCGACCAGCCAGCGGAGGCCCCCGGCCGCCCGCTCGCGCAGCTCGGGCCGGCCCAGCACCGCGAGGACCGCCAGGGGCGTCGGCCAGGTGCTCCGATCCTGCCCCACGCCGAGCGGCCAGCCCCCGTCCGGGCGTTGATGGCCGACCAGCCAGTCGAGACCCCGGCGCTGCGCCGAGGCCGCCTCGGGGTCGGAAGTCCTCGCGAGCGCCAGGACCGCAAGTGCCGTGGCCTCGGTGTTGCTCCGCTTGCCGGGCTCGGCGCCCCACCCCCCGTCCGCATCCTGCGCGGCGAGGAGCGCCCTGGTCAGCGGAGGTCGGTCTTTCGCTCGGTCCACGTGATGCCTTCCGGAATGCGGAACTTCGTCACGGTCTCGGAGCTCTCGCTTCGTCCCGAGAACCAGTCGTCCTGCTCCCAGAGAATGCCCTGGGGCAGGAGCACCTTCGCCATGACGGCGCGGCCCGCGCCTTGGAGCGGCACGGGCTTGAGCATATGGGGGATCAGGTTGCCGCCGATGTTGAGGTAGAGAATCGGCTGCGCGACGCCGGCGGGCTGGGGCGTGCGATAACGGAGGACGAACGTGTAGACGCCCGGCCGGAGATTGCGGACGTAGTACACCTCGGGGCGTCCGCCTCCTGGTGACGGCCCGCCGCTCTTCAACACGAGCGGCTGAGTCGGGACGTCCACCCTCGCGGACATTCCCCGCCAGCTCCCGCTGACCTCCACCTGGTCCCCGGCGAGAAGCGGAGGCCAGTCGACGACGAGGATGCCCATCGACCCCGTCGGCGCTTCCGCGTAGACCGTGACGGCCTCACTTCTCTGCTTGGCCCCGTCCGCCGTCGCGCCCTCGGCCCAGATCTTCAGCGCGGGGTCCGTGGCGGGAGTGATGTGACGGAAGCGCCCGTCACGAACCGGCACCACCGTCTGGCGGCCGTTCACGACGACCGACACGCTCTCGATGGACTTGTCCTCCGCCCTCCCCTCGACCACCACGAACGGCGGGTCGTCGGGGGAGAGTCTCGAGCCGTCCGCGGGGCTGAGGAGCACGATGCGGCCTTTCGGCGCCGGGGGCACGTACTCCACCGTGACCGAATCCTCCGTCTCGGCTCCATCAGGCCCGGAGGCCACCACGCGCACACGATTCAAGCCGGGTGACAGCGTCACCGACGCCGAGAAGCGCCGGTCCTCCACCGTGACGGGTTGCGGGCTGCCATTGACGGAGAGCGTGAACCGCTCCGGCACCGGCCCGATGATTCGTCCCGCCATGGGCTCGACGGCACGCTCCGTGACGCGGTGGCGAGCGCCGTGGAACTGGACGATGGCGCGGGCGAGGCCGATCCCCACGGGCGAGCCCACCGGGGCGCTCGGCGGCGGGCGCTGGGCGGATTGCTCGCGCGCCTCGGTGGACTGGGATTTCCCGGCCGCGGCCGGTCCACCCGGCCCGGCCAGAGCGAACGGGGACGGGCCCAGGCGCGCCGCGGGGACGTCGGCGCCCGGCGCGGAAGTCACGGGAGCCGGCGCAACGGCGGATGGCCCGGGGGTCACCGCAACCGGTGTCGAGGCCACCGGCTGCGACGTCGCTGGCCCTGGTGCGGGCTTCATCGCCACCGAGGACGAGGGGGCGG
>DATEDO010000115.1:0-2596 GCA_035281625.1 Candidatus Methylomirabilota bacterium | reverse complement strand
GGCCAGGCGGGGGGCGCCGTCGCGCGGCTCGCGCTGGGCGCGGCGAGCGACCGCTGGCTGGGCGGCCGGCGGGCGCCGTGGCTGGTGCTCTCGTCCCTCCTCGGCGCGCTGGTCTTCGCCGCCTACGGGCTGGCGCCGGTGCGCGCCCACGCGCCCGCTTTCGCGCTCGCCTTCGTGGTGGGCATCGGCGCGCACGGCTGGGTCGGCGTGTACTTCATCGCCAGCGCCGAGCTGGGCGGCCCGCGGCGCTCCGGCCTTCTGAGCGGGGTGGCCTTCGGCGCCATCGTGATCGGCCTGCTCCTCGGCGCGCCCCTCTTCGGCGCGGTGCTCGAGACGCGCGATTCGTACGCCGCCGCGTGGCTGACCTTCGCCGCGCTCGCCGGCCTCGTGGCGGTGGCCATGGCCCTCACCGGCGAGGCCATTCACCGGGAAGGCGCGCGGGCGCGCGCGGAAGGCTGAGCGCTAGTCCTTGGGGAGCCCCAGCACCCGCTCGCCGATGATGTTCCGCTGGATCTCGCTGGTGCCGCCCGCGATGGTGTACTGCCGCGCGCTGATGACGCGGTTGTACCAGCGGGCGGCGTCGGGCACGTCCGCGGCCGGCTGATTCAGCAGCACGCGTGCTCCCATCAGCTCCCCCGCGAAGTCGGCGATGCGGACGCCGAGCTCGGAGCCGAAGAGCTTGAGGATGGAGCCTTCCGGCCCCGGCGGCTCGCCGCGGAGCTGGCGGGTGAGGTTCCGGTAACGCGTGTACTTGAGCGCGGCGGCCTCGATGAGGAGCTGGGCCCACCGCTGGCGCACCAGCGGGCTCTCCCACGCGGGCGCGCCGTCCAGCGTCATGGACCGCGCCACCGCGCGCAGCCGCGCGATCTGATCGTCGTGGCCGCGGCCGCCGCCCGCCTTGCGCTCGTACATGAGCGTGGTCATCGCCACGCCCCAGCCCCCGTGGAGCTTTCCGACCAGGTTCTCCTTCGGCACCGGGACGTCCACGAAGAACACCTCGTTGAAGTGCCGGTGCCCATTCATGAGCACGAGCGGGCGCACGGTGATGCCGGGCGTCTTCATGTCCACGAGGAGATAGCTGATGCCCTTGTGCTTGGGCGCGGCGGGATCGGTGCGGACGAGGAGGTAGATCCAGTCCGCGAACTGGGCGCCGGAGGTCCACACCTTCTGGCCGTTCACCAGGAAGTGATCGCCCTTGTCCTCGGCGCGGGTGCGCAGGCCGGCGAGATCGGAGCCCGCGCCGGGCTCGGAAAAGCCCTGGCACCAGATGTCCTCGGCGGTGAGGATGCGCGGGATGAAACGTTGTTTCTGCGCTTCGGACCCAATCTCGATCAGGGTAGGGCCGATCATGCCGATGCCGGAATAGCCCGGCAGCACCGGTGCGCGCGCGCGGAAGCACTCCTCGTCGTAGATGATCTGCTCCATGAGGGTGGCGCCGCGCCCGCCGTAGGCCTTGGGCCACGAGATGCCGACCCAGCCCGCCTTGTACATGATCTTCTGCCATTCGACGCGCTTCTCGAAGGTGGCGCGATCGGGCGCCACGCGCTCGTCGGTGGGATCGTCCACGCAGAGCTCCTTGGGCAGATTGGCGGCCAGCCAGCCGCGCAGCTCGCGGCGGAAGGCCTCCTGCTCGGGCGTGTACTGAAAGTCCATGGCAGCCTCCGTCAGTCTCTGGAGAGGGGGTGCACGCGCGCGCCGGACAGGCGCAGGAAATCGGCGCACGGCATGACGATCGACCGGGTGTGGCTCCCCGCGTTGAAGGCGATCTCCTCGCGCGCGGCGAGCGCTTCATCGGCGAGCACGGGCAAGCCGAAGAGATTGCCGAAGGGCGGCACCGCGCCGGGCACGCACCCGGTAAGCGCCAGCAGCTCTTCGGGCGTGGCGAAGCGCAGCGTGCGCGTGCCGAGCACGGCGCGCACCTTGGCATTGTCCACGCGCCGGCTGCCCGGCAGCACCACATGCACCGGCGCGTCCGCGGCCAGCATGACGAGAGCCTTGGCGCCGGACTCGAGCGGCGTCCCCCGTACCTTGGCCGCCTCCTCGCTGGTGAGGACGGGAGCGTGCTCCAGCACGCGGAAGCGCGCGCCTTCCGCCGTCAGCCACTGCTCGAGCCGCGCCGTCACCGCGGTGGCCATCCGCGGTAGTATAGACGCCCACCCCCGGCCCATGGAGACTCCATGAAGATCACGCACGTGACCACCCGCGTTCTTCGAACGCCCGCGGCGAATCCGTTGATCGTCGGCTTGCCCCCATCCACCGACACCCGAGAGTTCGTCACGCTCGAGCTGGGCACCGATCAGGGCCTGGTCGGCGTCGGCCTCACCTTCTTCGGCGGGGCATTGACGCCGGCGCTCAAGTCGGCGGTGGACACCCTCGCCGGGCTCACCGTGGGCGAGGATCCGAGCCGCGTCGAGGCGATCGCGGCCAAGTGCCGGCGCGCGGCCAGCCACGCCGGGCCCGGTGGCATCTACACGCTGGCGCTCTCCGCCGTGGACCTCGCGTGCTGGGATCTCAAGGCCAAGGCCGTGGGCCAGACGGTGTGCGCGCTGCTCGGCGGCCTGCGCGACCGCGCGCCGACGTACGCGAGCGGCGCCCT
>DATEDO010000114.1:0-19718 GCA_035281625.1 Candidatus Methylomirabilota bacterium | reverse complement strand
GCTCCAGCTCGTCTCCTTGAAGGGCATGGCCGCTCCCGCCCCGGTGCCGATCACGCCGCTGGGCGACGCGAAAGTGACCACGGTGGCGGCGACGGGGACGGGACGGCATCTCGTCGGGACGTCCGACGGCCGGGCGATACCGTTCGAGGTTCAGTTCGAGATCGCGTTCAAGGAGGGCGGCCGCACGGTGACGCCCAAGGTGCTGATCGGTGAGGCACTAGCCCTGGACCCCGAGCGCAGGCGGCCGCTGCGCCGGATAGCCTTCGCGGCGACGCCAACCGGGCCTCTGACGGTGGCCCAGGTGGGACCGACCGAGCTGGCCGTGCTCGCGGTGACCGAGAAGAAGGCCCTCGTGGGCGGAACGACACGCGTCGAGACTCTCCAGTCCCTGATGGCGCCGACGGAGGGGGAGATCACTGCGCTGCGCCTGGATGGGCGGGGCGAGGATCTGTTCGTCGGGACGTCGCAGGGGAGGGTCCTTCGATACGACGTGCGCGACCGGGCGAACCTGACGGCCATGGAATCGGTGACGACCGGGCCGACGGCGGGCCCGCCCATCACCGCGCTGGGCTTCCTCCTCGGCGACCGCACGCTGGTGGTCGGCGACGCGCGGGGGTTCGTGTCCACCTGGCAGGTCGTCACGCCACCGCAGGGCGGCGATCGGCGCCTCACCCGCGTATACGACTTTGCTCCCCACCCGGGTCCGGTGGTGGCGATCAGCGCCTCGAAGCGGGACAAGGGTTTCGTGACCGCCGACGCCAGCGGGCAGCTCCACGTGAACTACGGGACGTCGGGGGAGACCCTGATCTCGCCTCGTGCGCCCGGCGGCGATCTGCGGAGCGTGGTGTTCGCGCCCAAGGTCGACGGGATCGTGAGCGTGGACGGCAAGGGGGCGTGGTCCGAGTGGCAGGTCACCAATCCCCACCCGGAGATCACACTGCGGACGGTGTTCGGACGGATCTGGTACGAGGGGTACTCGAAGCCCGAGTACGTCTGGCAGTCCACCGGCGGCACCGACGACTTCGAGGCGAAGTTCAGCCTGACCCCGCTGATCTACGGCACGCTGAAGGGGACGTTCTACGCGCTCCTCTTCGCGGTGCCGCTGGCGCTGCTGGCCGCCACGTACGTGAGCGAGTTCATGCACCCGGCGGTGAAAGGATACGTGAAGCCGGTGGTCGAGATCATGGCGGCGCTGCCGAGCGTCGTCCTCGGCTTCCTCGCCGGCCTCTGGCTGGCTCCGATGATCGAGCGAGTCGTGCCTGGTCTCTTCCTGCTGCCCCTCGTCCTGACCGCCTGCATCCTCGCCGCGTTCGGGGCGTGGCGCGCCCTGCCGAAGACGTTCCGCGGCCAGTTCAAGACAGGCACCGAGGTGTTCTTCCTTCTCCCCGTGGTGATCCTGGGCGCCTGGATCGCCTTCGCCCTCGGCGGGCTGGTGGAAGCCACCCTCCTCGGCGGCAGCTACCGCGGGTGGCTCCTGTCCGCGCTGGGGCTCACCTATGATCAGCGCAACTCCCTCGTGGTCGGGGTCGCCATGGGCTTCGCGGTGATTCCCATCATCTTCACCATCGCCGAGGACTCGCTGGCCAACGTGCCCCAGCACCTTCGCGCCGGCTCGCTCGCTCTGGGAGCGACGCGCTGGCAGACTGCGCTGCGCATCGTCCTGCCCACCGCGAGCCCGGGTATCTTCTCCGCCATCATGATCGGGTTCGGGCGGGCGGTCGGGGAGACCATGATCGTGCTGATGGCCACCGGCAATACGCCAGTCATGGACTGGAGCATCTTCAACGGCTTCCGAGCGCTGTCCGCGAATATCGCGGTGGAACTGCCGGAGGCGCCGGAGGGGGGGACCCTCTTCCGGGTGCTCTTCCTCGCCGCCTTTCTCCTCTTCTGCCTGACCTTTGCGGTGAACACCATCGCCGAGCTCGTCCGGCTCAAGCTCAGGCAGAAGTACCGGTACCTGTGAGCGGCCGGTTCGGGAAGACGTGGCGTGGCGGCGAGCCGTTCATCTGGCTCACCGGGGGAGCGCTCGCGCTGGCTCTCCTTCTCGTCGCCGGCCTCATCGGGCTCATTCTCTACAATGGTCTCGGGTTCTTCTGGCCCCGGAGCGTCGTGCGCTTGACCCTCGCCGACGGGACGTCGATGACCGGCCAGGTGGTGGAGCGCGAGCCGGTGCCCGGGAGCGTGGGTGAATACCGCATCAAGCTGAAGGTCGCCAATCGCGATCTCTATGGAGCCGACTTCCAGTGGGTGGACGAGGTGAAGGTCGCGCGCCGGGACTATCCACCCGAGATCGCCGTCATCGAGCGAACGGAGTGGGGCTTGCTGATCGGCCGGCTCTCCGAGATGCGCGAGGGCGACGCGGTCGTGGCGAAGGGACCGGAGGCGGCCTTGGCCGAGTTGCGGAAGCGCGTGCCGGAGGCGGCGCGACTCCGGAGGGAGATTCGCGGCATCGAGACGGGCGAGATCGGCGCCATCAACCACGAGCAGGAGGCGCTCCGGCTCCGAGCCAAGGGGCTCGAGCGCAAGGGCGTGACCGCTGGTCCCGAGCTGGCCGCGATCGAGCGCGAGCTGGCGTCGCTTCACTCGCGTTACAAGACGCAGGAGACTCGGCTCGCCGCGCTGCGCGCGCAGCAGGGCGCGAGCGTGGTGGTGACGGCCGACGGCGGCAAGGAGAAGGCTCTGCCCCTCTCCCAGGTCCTCGACGTCTACTTCCCCAACGCGATGGGAACCCCCGCGAAGGCGTGGCACTACGTCACGCGGCTCTGGGAGTTCGTCGCCGACGAGCCGCGGGAGTCGAATACCGAGGGGGGCGTGTTCCCCGCCATCTTCGGGACCGTGATGATGGTCGTCATCATGAGCATCCTGGTGACGCCGCTCGGCGTGCTCGCCGCGTTCTACCTCCGGGAGTACGCGAAGCAGGGGCCCTTCGTGAGCGCGGTCCGCATCGCGGTGAACAACCTGGCCGGGGTGCCCTCCATCGTCTTCGGGGTCTTCGGGGTGGGCTTCTTCATCTACTTCGTGGGGGGATCCATCGACCGGCTCTTCTATGCCGATGCCCTGCCCACCCCGACCTACGGGACGGGTGGGATCCTCTGGGCCTCCCTCACCCTGGCTCTTCTCACGGTACCGGTGGTCATCGTGGCCACTGAAGAAGGGCTCGCCGCCATTCCTCGCGGGGTCCGCGAGGCGTCCCTCGCGCTGTCCGCGACCAAGCTCGAAACGACGCTTCGCGTGGTGCTGCCGGCGGTGATGCCGTCCATCCTCACCGGGCTCATCCTTGCCATGGCGCGGGCGGCTGGGGAGGTGGCCCCCCTCATGATCACCGGCGTGGTGAAGCTCGCGCCGTCGCTCCCCATCGACGGGTTCTGGCCATTCCTCCACCTCGACCGGAAGTTCATGCACCTGGGCTTTCACATCTACGACGTGGGCTTTCAGTCGCCGAACGTGGACGCGGCACGCCCGATGGTGTTCGCGACGACCCTCCTGCTCCTTTCCATCGTCGTGCTGCTGAACCTGTTCGCCATCGCGACGCGCAATCACCTGCGCCGGAAGTACGCCACCTCGGCGGTCTAGCGTGACGTCCCATACCTCAGGAGGCGCTCATGGGCGGTAACGTCGGGATCACCGCAAGCCTCAACCCCGGAGCGGAGACGGCCTCTATACTGGAGAGCCCAATGGTCGAGATAGACCACCTCTCCCTCTACTATGGCGAGAAGCTGGCGCTCAAGGATGTGTCCATGTCCATCCCCAAGCACCGGGTGACCGCCTACATCGGTCCCTCCGGTTGCGGGAAGTCGACCCTCCTCCGCTGCATCAACCGGATGAACGACCTCGTCGACGGCGTCCGGATCCAGGGAACGATTCGCATCGGGGGGACGGACATCTACGACCGCAGCGTCGACGTGACGGAGCTGCGCAAGCGGGTCGGCATGGTCTTCCAGAAGTCGAACCCGTTCCCCAAGTCCATCTTCGAGAACGTGGCCTACGGCCCGCGGATTCTCGGCCTGCAGAGTCGGAGCGACCTCGAGGGCATCGTGGAACGGAGCCTCCGAGGCGCCGCGCTCTGGGACGAGGTCAGCGACCGGCTCCACGAGAGCGCGCTGGGGCTCTCGGGCGGGCAGCAGCAGCGCCTCTGCATCGCCCGCGCCATCGCGGTGGAGCCGGACGTGCTCCTGATGGACGAGCCGTGCTCCGCTCTCGATCCCATCGCGACCGCGCGGATCGAAGAGCTGATGCTGGATCTGAAGAACAGCTACACCATCGTCATCGTCACCCACAACATGCAGCAGGCGGCGCGCGTGTCCGACTACACCGGCTTCATGCTGCTGGGGGAGCTCGTCGAGTTCGGGGTGACGCGCGATCTGTTCACGAATCCCCGGGACAAGCGGACCGAGGACTACATCACCGGCCGGTTCGGATAAGAGGGGATCGATCCCATGCAGCGGCACTTCCACGAGGAACTGGATACCCTCAAGCAGACCCTGCTCGCGATGGGCGGCCTCGTCGAGGACCAGATCCGCCGGGTCATGCGGGCCCTGTTGGAGCGCGATGACGACCTCGCGCGCGAGGTGATCGACCGCGACCGCCAGGTCAACGCCTACGACGTCGAGGTGGACGAGAAGTGCGTGGAGCTCCTCGCCCTGCATCAACCCGCGGCCAGCGATCTCCGCTTCATCACCACTGCCATGAAGATCGTGACCGATCTCGAGCGCATCGGTGACCAGGCGGTGAACATCGCCCAGCGGGCGCTGGAGCTCCATCAGGAGCCTCAGCTCAAACCCTACGTCGACCTGCCCCGCATGGCCGAGATGGCCCAGAAAATGGTGAAGGAGAGCCTGGACGCCTTCGTGGCGCGCGATACCGAGCTGGCCCGGGCGGTCTGCGGCCAGGACTCCGCGGTGGACGCCCTCAAGGAACAGATCTTCCGCGAGCTGCTCACGTTCATGATGGGCGATCCGCGGACCATCCCGCGCGCCCTCCGCCTCATCCTCATCTCCCGCTTCATGGAGCGCGTCGCCGACCACGCCACCAACATCGCCGAGATGGTCGTCTACATGGTGGAAGGCAAGATGGTCCGGCACACCCTGGCGTGAGGGGTCAGCGGCTCACGGCATGTATACTCTCAATGTGAGTGCGGACCGCCGGTATCAGCTGCAATCCGAGCAGGCGAATCGGGCCCTGGACGCGCTGCTCGAGCAGCTGCGCGTCCCCGAGTCCACGTGGCGCTTCTACTCCGACATGCTCATCACCGTCCTGAAGATGTTCGAGGACGGCTCCGGAGCGGGCGACCTCAAGATCACCAGCGCCGCCCTCAAGGAGATGCGCTACGGCGTGAAGGTGTTCGCGCCCTGGCGGAGCGTGCCGAAGGTCACGGTGTTCGGCTCCGCGCGCACGCACTCCGAGCATCCGGTGTCCCGTCAGGCCTATGCCTTTGGCCGTCGCATGCGCGAGGCGGGGTGGATGGTGATGACGGGGGCGGGGAGCGGCGTCATGGGCGCGGCCCAGGAAGGGGCGGGGCGCGAGCGCTCGTTCGGACTCAACATCCGGCTCCCCTTCGAGCAGGAAGCCAACCCCTGGATCGCCGACGACCCCAAGCTCATCACGTTCAAGTACTTCTTCACCCGCAAGCTCTTCCTCGTGCGCGAGGCGCACGCCATGGCCTATCTGCCGGGCGGCTTCGGCACCGCGGACGAGGTGTTCGAGACGCTGACCCTCGTGCAGACCGGCAAGGCCGCGGTGGTGCCCGTCGTGCTGGTCGATCCCCCGGGCGGCAAGTACTGGGCGGGATTCGAGGAGTTCATCCAGGAGCACATGGTCCGGGACGGGATGATCGCCAGCGAGGACCTGTGCCTCTACCGCCGCACGGACGACGTGGAGACAGCGGTGGCGGAGTGCGAGCGCTTCTACCACGTCTTCCACTCGCAGCGCTACGTGGGCGAGCGCCTCGTGTTCCGCCTGCGCCGGCCTCTCGAGGCCAAGACGGTCGATCGGCTGAGCGGCGGCTTCGCGGACATCCTGAGCGCTCCCATCGAGCAGCGGCCGGGACCGCTCGACGGGGAAGGCGGGGAGCTGCCCGGCCTGCCGCGCCTGGTCATGCCCTTCAATCGGCGGAACTTCGGGCGGCTGCGCCAGCTCATCGACGCCGTCAACGAAGGCTAGCCCGGGCGGCGATAAGGACCGGGCGGCGGGCCGGCGTCAGACCGTGTTGGTCTCCGATTCCCCGCGCTCCTCGCGGAACTGACAGGCCGCGCACACCCACGTGCGGAGCAGCGTGACTCGCTGGGGATCCCGTCGGAGCGTCCACGGGATCAGCTTGCGCGCGCCGCAGCGCGGGCAGGGCTCGGCTTTTTGCCCCGGCTGCACCTCCGAGGGGAGCCACGGGACCTTCGGATGGAGGGGGGAGCGGAGCGGCGAGCCGGCGGAGCTGGCGGGAGTCATGCGCGGGAGTATACCGTAGCGTCCGGGGCTCGGCTATGATCGCACGCTCATGGGCGCCGAACTCCTCCTCATCTGCGCGAACATCATCTACGCGACGTCCTACGTGGCGAGCCGGCTCGTCCTCGAGGACATCCCGCCCGCGCTGCTGGCCCTCGTACGGCTGGTGATCGGCGCGCTCGTCCTGATGCCGCTGGCCGCGATGGCGCGCCGCGCGGACGCGCGGCCGCTGTCGCGGGCCGACCACTGGAGCATCGTGTGGATGGGGGTGTTCGGGTTCGCGGGCGCCTTCGCCCTCTCCCACTGGGGCATCGTCCGCAGCACCGCCACCAATGCGGCGCTGCTCATCACGGTGGAGCCGATCTCGCTCATCCTGCTCTCGCCGTGGCTGCTCAAGGAGCGGTTGACCCCGCGCGAGGGCCTGGGCGCGGCCCTCGCCCTCGCGGGTGCGGTGCTCGTCATCGTCAACGGGATTCCCGGCTTCACCGAGGCCCTGGTACCGCACTGGCGCGGCGACCTCCTCCTCGTTCTCGCCGGACTCGCCTACGCCTCGTACTCTCTGTTCGGGCGCGGCGTGCTCGCGCGCCATTCGCCTCTCGCCGTGACCGCCTGGTCCATCGCCTGGGGCGCCGCCGCCATGCTCCCCCTGACCGCGCTCGAGTGGACGCAGGGCGCGGCGGTGCGCCTGGGCCCCCGCGCCCTCGCCGGCGCGCTGTATCTTTCACTCGTGATCACGGCGCTGGGCTACCTGGCGTGGAACTGGGCGCTGGAGCGGGTGCCCGCGCCCCGCGCCGCGATCTTCCTCAACATTCAGCCCCTCGTGGGAGCCCTGCTGGGGGCCTACTACCTGGGCGAGCCGCTGACCGCCTTCACGCTGGCCGGCGGGGCGCTCATACTCACCGGCCTCAGTCTGACCCTCAAAGGCCAGGGGACGGGCTAGAATAGCGGCATGAGACGGGTGCGGGTGGCGCTGGGCCAGGTGAATCCCACGGTGGGCGCCATCGAGGCCAATGCCCGGCTGGTGAGCGACTGGATGGAGCGCGCCCGCGCGCTCGGCGCCGACGTGGTGGCGTTCCCGGAGCTGGTGCTGACCGGCTATCCCCCCGAGGACCTCGTCTTCAAACCCGCCTTCATCGAGGCCAACCTGCGCGCGCTGGCGGACGTGGCGGCGCGGAGCCGTGGCATCACCGCGGTGGTGGGGTTCGTGGACAAGCGGGACGACATCTTCAACGCCGCTGCCGTGCTCCACGACGGCGCCCACGTCGGCACGTACCACAAGCAATACCTGCCGAACTACGGAGTGTTCGACGAGAACCGCTACTTCCAGGCGGGAACCGAGAGCCCCATCTTCACGGTGGGCGACGTGGTGCTCGCCACCAATATCTGCGAGGACATCTGGTACCCCACCGGGCCCACCACCACGCAGGCGCTGGCCGGCGCCGAGCTCGTCATCAGCATCAATGCCTCCCCGTTCCACGCGGGGAAGGCGCAGTTCCGCGAGAAGATGCTGGCCACCCGGGCCGCCGACGACCTCGTGTGCCTGGCCTTCGTGAACACGGTGGGCGGGCAGGACGAGCTGGTCTTCGACGGCCAGTCGTTCATCTTCAATGAGAAGGGCGAGCGGATCGCGCGGGGCCGGGCCTTCGAGGAGGACCTGGTCGTCGCGGACCTCGAGCTGGACGACGTCTTCCGCGCGCGGCTCCACGACTCGCGCCGGCGCAAGGAGAAGCTGCGGGAGGAGGGCGCGGTCCGGCGCATCGCGCTACCCGCGCTTCCGTCCCGGATGCGCACACCCCTGCCGCCTCGGGAGGCGCCGGACGTGGACCGGCTGGAGGAGGTCTACCGCGCCCTCGTGGTGGGCCTCGGCGATTACGTCCGGAAGAACGGGTTCCGTCACGTGGTGCTCGGACTCTCGGGGGGTATCGACTCCGCCCTCGTCGCCTGCATCGCCGTGGACGCCCTCGGCGCCGCCAACGTGACCGGCGTGACCATGCCCTCGCCCTATTCCTCGGCGGGCACGCGGCGCGACGCGGCCCGCATCGCGCGAAATCTCGGCATCGAGTTCCTCCGGCTGCCCATCACCGCGGTGTTCCGTGCGTACCGGCGGGCCCTCGCCAAGCCCTTCAAGGGGCTCAAGGAGGACGTGGCCGAGGAGAACCTCCAGGCGCGCATCCGGGGCAATTACCTGATGGCCCTGTCGAACAAGTTCGGCTGGCTCGTGCTCACCACCGGCAACAAGAGCGAGATCGGCGTGGGGTACTCCACGCTCTACGGCGACATGGCGGGCGGCTTCGCGGTGATCAAGGACGTGCCCAAGACGCTCGTGTATCAGATCTCGGAGCACGTCAACGCCCGGGCCCGCCGCGAGCTGATCCCGCGGAGCGTCTTCGAGCGTCCCCCCTCCGCCGAGCTGCGTCCCGATCAGATCGACCAGGACTCGCTGCCGCCGTACCCGGTGCTCGACGCCATCCTCGAGGCGTACGTGGAGGGCGATCAGAGCCTGCCGGAGATCGTGGCCCGCGGCTTCGACGAGACCACCGTCCGGCGAGTCATCACGCTGGTCGACCGGAACGAGTACAAGCGACGCCAGGGCCCCATCGGGATCAAGATCACCCCCCGCGCGTTCGGCCGCGATTGGCGCCTCCCCATCGTCAATCAGTTCCGGGGTTGAGGCCGCCCGTCAGCGCATCGACGGCTCGGTGACGCTGTCCCCCAAAAGTGTCAACGTGCAACAAATTCAGGCGCTACAAATTTCGTAGACGGGTCTATTTCCAAGGTCGTGCCCCGCTTCAATTCGACGCGTTTCCAGAGACTTAAGGAACTTCGCAGAGACTGCGTGGTCTGGTACACGCCTTGCTATCCTCTCTCGTGGCCGAGCGGCCGATTCCCTTGAGAAACAAGCAAAGGCGGAGCATGTGAGCACTGAGCAGATTCCCGAGGTGGCCGCGCAGGACCACGAGAGTCCCCCCGCCGAGCGGGTGGCGCTCGGGGTGGACAGCCTCCAGGACACCATCGCCCGGCTGGCCAAGACCTTCGAGTCGGCGCCCCGCCGCCGGTCCACCGACCTCCCGGCCAAGCGATACACCTCGAAGTTCGAGTACCTCGTCGAGCAGCGGCTGATCAGCCAGCAGGACCTCGACGCCGCCATCGCAGAAGCCAAGCGCGCCAGCACCCACGTCGACCTGATCCTCATGCAGCAGTATCAGGTCAGCAAGGCGCAGATCGGCCAGTCCTCCTCGGTGTTCTACCGCGTGCCGTTCGTGGAGTTCGACGACCGCATCGTGGTCCCGCCCGATCTCCTCCGCGAGCTCAAGGTGGAGTACCTCAAGAAGAACTACTGGGTCCCCATCAAGCGCGAGGGCGGCGCGGTGGTGGTCCTCGTCGACGATCCCCACGACCTCGCCAAGGTCGACAGCATCGAGCGCGCCCTCAAGAACCAGAAGGTCAAGCTCGCCGTCGGCTTCCGGAGCGACATCCTCCGCTTCATCGCCATCGCGAGCGGCGAGCAGGCCCCGAAGAGCCCCGGCGCCACCGCCGAATCCATCCAGGACATCATCGGGACGCTCAAGGCCGAGGACGACGGCACGAGCGGCGACGCGCACGACGTGGCGGAGGTCGACGAGAACGACAGCGCCATCGTGCGGCTGTCCGGACAGATCATCCTCGCCGCGTATCAGGCGCGGGCGTCCGACATCCACGTCGAGCCGTACGGGCCGCAGAAGGACACCATCATCCGGTTCCGCGTCGATGGCAGCTGCCAGGAGTACATGAAGCTGCCCGGCGCGTTCCGCCGGCCCCTGGTGGCGCGGATCAAGATCATGTCCCGCCTGGACATCGCCGAGCGCCGCAAACCCCAGGACGGCAAGATCAAGGTCGCGCTCCCCGACCGCGAGATCGAGCTCCGCGTCGCCACCATCCCCACCTCCACCGGGGACGAGGACGTGGTGATGCGTATCCTCGCCTCCAACGAGCCGATCCCCATCGACAAGCTGGGGATGAACGACCGGAACCTCGGCGAGATGAAGCGCATCTCGCAGCGCCCCTACGGGCTGATCCTCTGCGTGGGCCCGACCGGCTCGGGCAAGACCACGACGCTCCACTCCGTGCTCGGCTTCATCAACAAGCCGGACCGGAAGATCTGGACCGCCGAGGACCCCGTCGAGATCACCCAGCACGGCCTGCGGCAGGTGCAGGTGAACCCGAAGATCGGCTTCAACTTCGCCTCGGCGATGCGGGCCTTCCTCCGCGCCGACCCCGACGTCATCATGGTCGGCGAGATGCGTGACGAGGAGACGGCCTCCGTCGGCATCGAGGCCTCCCTCACCGGCCACCTGGTGCTGAGCACGCTCCACACGAACAGCGCCCCGGAGACGGTGGTGCGGCTCGTGGACATGGGCTGCGATCCCTTCAACTTCTCCGACGCCATGCTCGGCATCCTCGCCCAGCGCCTGGTCAAGCGGCTGTGCGAGGGATGCAAGGAGAGCTACCGGCCCACGCCGGTGCAGTACGAGGAGGTCGTGCAGGCCTACGGGGCGGACGAATGGGCCGCGCTGGGCATCACGAACGACGAGCGCTTCAAGCTCTACCGCGGCCGCGGGTGCGAGAAGTGCGGGCAGTCGGGCTACAAGGGCCGCGCCGGCATCCACGAGCTGCTCGTGACGTCCGCGGACATCAAGCGGATGATCCAGACCCGCGCGCGCGCCACCGAGATCCTGGGAGTGGCCAGGACGGAGGGCATGACCACTCTCCTCCAGGACGGCATCGCGAAGGCACTGGCCGGGGTCACCGACGTGAAGCAGGTCAAGGCGGTGGCGAACGCATAGTCGCCGCGCCGGATCGACAGGCATCGAACGCAGGACTACCCAACGGAGAGGAAAAAGGAGATGGAGGCGATGGCGCACAGCATGGAAGGCGCGGCCTGGACGGAGACGCGGGGCAAGGTCCAGAAGTGGATCGAGGACGGTCAGTACCTGGTGGGGCTCATCCCCGCGCTGGTCGAGGAGAACGAGCGCCTGCGGTCCTCGCTGGAGACCAGCGAGAAGGAGTTCGAGCGCCTGCGCCAGGAAGTGGCGCTGCTCCGCGGCGAGAGCGAGCAGTACCGCAGCGAGCGCGAGGACGTGGCGGACGCGCTGAACAAGTTCATGAACGAGATGCTCCAGCTCGTGAACGAGGTGGCGCAAAAGTTCCGCCAGCCGTCGCAGCGTGAGCGTGCCAAGAGTCCCTTCGAGCGCGAGGGCAGCACGCACCGCCCCATGATGTCGTAGGCGCCGTCGTCGGGCGCCCCCGCGCGCCGGACGCGCGACCGCCCTCGAGATCGCCGCTCCCGGCTCCCCGGACGGTTATCTCGAGGGCGTCGCGTCCAGCATCTGCAGCGCGGCCAGCCGCCGGTAGATCCCGTCCTCCCGCGCCATGAGCTCCTCGTGGCGCCCCACCTCCGCGATACGCCCCTCGTGCACCACCACCACCCGGTCCGCGTTCCGCACGGTGGCGAGGCGATGGGCGATCACGAGCACGGTGCGCCCCTTGGTCAGCTCGGACAGGGCCTGCTGCACGAGGAACTCGCTCTCGGCGTCGAGGTCGGAGGTGGCCTCGTCGAGGAGCAGGATGGGCGGGTCCTTGAGGAAGGCGCGCGCGATGGCGATGCGCTGCCGCTGGCCCCCGGAGAGCTTCATGCCCCGCTCGCCGACCTGCGTGGCATAACCCGCCGGCAACCCGGCGATGAACTCGTGGGCCTGGGCGAGGCGGGCGGCGCGTTCGATGTCCTCGCGGGTGGCGCCGAGCTTGCCGTAGGCGATGTTGTACTCGAGGGTGTCGTGGAAGAGGAAGGTCTCCTGGGTCACGATGCCCATGAGGCCACGGAGCGAGGCCACCGTGACGCCGCGGACGTCGTGCCCGTCGATCTCGATGCGTCCGGCGCTCACGTCGTGAAATCGCGGCAAGAGGTCGAGCAGCGTGGTCTTGCCCGCGCCGGACATCCCCACGAAGGCCACCATCTCGCCCTTGCGGACCCGCAGGGTCACGCCGGACAGCGCGTCCGCCTCGCCGTCCGGGTAGCGGAAGGCCACGTCCTCCAGCGTGATGGCGTCGCGGAAGCCGTCGAGGGCCCGGGCGCCCGGGGCGTCCGCGATCGCGGGCGGCGTGTCGAGGAGCTCGAACACCCGCTCCACCGAGCCCAGCGACTGCTGCACGGTGTTGGCCATGCGCGAGAGGTGGCGCACCGGGCCGTAGAGGAGGATCACCGCGGTGGTGAAGGAGAAGAACTCACCCGTCGTGAGGGCCCCGCTGATGACCTGGTACCCGCCGTACCAGAGGGCGCCCATGATGCCGAGGGCGCCCAGCACCTCCATGAGCGGCTCGGCGAGCTGATCGGTGCGGTGATCCTTGAGGGCCAGGCGCAGGAGCTGCTCGTTGACCCCGTCGAAGCGCTGCTGCTCAAGCTGCTCCCGCCCGAAGGCCTTCACGATCTTGGTGCCGGTAAACGATTCCTGCAGCACCACGTTGAGCTCCGCCACCTTCTCCTGGGAGCGCTTGTTGATGCGGTACAGCTTGCGGCCGATGGACCGGACGGTGACCGCCACCGCGGGGAACACCGCCACCGCGATGAGGGCCAGCACCCACTCTCGGGCGAACATCACCACCAGGAGGGCCACGATGGTGCCGACCTGCCGCACCGCCATCACCAGCACCGTGGACGACAGCCGGGCGAGCCGGTTCACATCCGTCACCACCCGCGCCATCAGCTCCGCCGAGTGCAGGGATTTGAAGAACGCCAGAGGCATGCCCTGGATGTGGCCGTAGAGCTCGCGGCGGATCCGTGCGATCACGCGCTCCCCCACCGACGCCATCAGGTACGACTGCCCGAAGCGCGAGGCCCCCTTGAGGAGGTACGCGCCCAGGAGGGCGAGGGGGATGAGCTTGAGCATCAACAGGTCTTTCTTCTCGAAGATTCCGTCCATCGCCGGCTTCACCAGCCAGGCGATCAGCCCCTCCGACGCGGAGACCACGAGGGCCAGCCCGGTGCCGGCGAGCAGGGTGGGCCAGTGCCCGCGGAGATAGGGGACGAGGCGGAGGAGCAGCCGCCCGCGCTCGCCCATGGCTAGGCGGCCCCGGCCGCGGTGACGAGGCGCGTGTAGAGCGCCTCCGTGCGGTCCAGCTTGGCGGTGAGGGAGAACTGGGTCTCCACGCGCTTCCGCCCGGCGCGGGCCATGGCCTTGGCGCGGGCGGGATTCTCCAGCACCCGCAGCATGGCCTGGGCCAGCGCGTCCGGATTGCGCGGGGGCACGAGGAGTCCCGTCTCGCCGTCGGTGATGAGCTCGGGCATGCCCTCGAGGTCCGTGGCGATCACCGGCGTCTCCACGGCGAGGGCCTCGCGAATCGACCCGGTCAGGCCGAGGCCGGCATAGGAGGCGTCCACGACGAGATCGCTGGCGGCGAGGATCTCCGGCACGTCCTCGCGGTGTCCCAGCACGGTGACGGCGTCCCCGATGCCGCGCGCGCGGGCCTTCTCGCCGAGGCTCACGATGCGCGCGGGGGGCGCGCCCACCAGGAGGAGGCGGCCGCGCGGCACCTCCCGGTGCACCCGCGCCATGGCATCGAGCACGTCGTCATTGCCACGCCAGGACCGGATGCCGATCTGGGTGATGAGCGCCTGGTCCGCGGCCAGGCGGAGCTCGCGCCGCACCCGGCTGCCGTCCACGCCGGGGTGGAAGCGGGTGAGATCGGTGCCCGAGTAGATGACCTCGATCTTGCCCGCGGGGACGCCGCTCACCACCAGCCGGCGCTTGATGGACTCGCACACCGCCACCACCGCCGTGACCCGCGGGATCACGTAGCCGAGGCGATTCCACCGGTCGAGGGGAAAGCTCACGCCTCGATTGAGGATCAGCACGGGGATGCGCGCGAGGGCCCCGGCGAGGAGGGCCAGGGTGCGGGCCTTGCCCTTGTGGCAATGGACGACCTGGACGCGGTGCTCGCGGACGAGGCGGGCCAGCTTCACCACCGCGGGCAGATCGAGGGCGTGCCGCATGGAGAGCTCGGCGTGGGCGATCCCCGCGGCCGCACATTTCTCCGCCCAGGTCGGGCTGGGGCGCGTCGCCACCACCACGTGATGGCCGCGGGCGTGAAGCCCCCACGCCAGCTCGCGAAGCTGTATCGCCGCTCCGGTGAAGTAATCCGGCTTGGGATAGAGCTGGAGAACCCGGAGCGGCGTGGCCCTACCCCTTGAAGAAGCCGCGGACGGCCGCCGCCACCTCGTCCGCCTCGGCCTCGGTGTGTCCGGCGGAGATGGGGAGGCTCAGGATCTCGCGGACGACACGCTCGGTGTTCGGCAGGGCGGGCGCGCCCAGGTGCTCCACCGCGGGCTGGCGATGGCTGGGGACCGGGTAGTGGATGCCGGTCGCGATCCCGCGCTCCCTCAGGTATCGCGCGAGGTCATCACGGCTGGCCGTCGCGATGACGTAGAGATGGTAGACGTGCAGCGCGCCCGGCCGCTCCGTGGGCAGGCAGACCGGCAGGCCGGCGAGCCCGGCGGCGTAGCGCGCGGCGATGCGGCGGCGCTGGGCGTTCATGGCGTCGAGGCGGCGCAGGAGCACGCGGCCCACCGCGGCCTGGATGTCGTTGAAGCGGAGATTGAAGCCCACCTCGGCGTGCACGTCCTTGTTCAGGCGCCCGTGGTCCCGGATCTGGCGGCATCGCGCGGCGACCGCATCGTCATTGGTGACGATGAGCCCGCCGTCGCCCATGACGCTGAGGTTCTTCGAGGGATAGAACGAGAATGCGGCGGCGCGACCGAAGCCGCCCACCTTGCGGCCTTGCCACTCCGCGCCGTGCGCCTGCGCGCAGTCCTCGAGCAGCCAGAGCCCGCGCTGGGCGCAGAGGGTCTGGATGGCGGGGAGATCGGCGGCTTGCCCGTAGAGGTGCACCGGCACGAAGCCCACCGTCCGCGGCGTGACCTTGGCGGCGGCATCCCGCACGTCCACCGTGTAGGACTCGTCGATGTCCACGAACACCGGCGTCGCCCCCGCGAAGCAGATGGCCTCCACGGTGGGAAAGGCGGTGTGCGCGGGGACGAGCACCTCGTCGCCCGGCCGTGCGCCGAAGGCCTTCACGAGCATCCAGATACCCGCGGTGGCGTTGGACGTGAGCACCGCGTGCTTGACCCCGTTGTAGGCGGCGAACTCGTCCTCGAAGGCGCGGCACTCGGGGCCCAGGATGTACTGGCGGGAATCGATGGCCTTGAGCACGGCCCCCTTGATCTCATCGTCGATGGGGGGCCGGGAGAGCGGGATGGACATCAGGAAGATCCTCCTCGAGCGCTCACTGCGCGGATGGGTTCAGTCGCTGATAGCGGCCCCGGTAGTAGAGCAGGGGCTCGCTGCCGTCGCTGTCGCGGATGGAGGCTGCCTCGACCTGACCGACGAAAATGGTGTGGTCACCGCCCGGGTAGGCGTGGGCGGTGGAGCACTCCAGATGGGCGAGCGCCTCGGCGAGGAGAGGAAGCCCGAGCGCGCCCGGCTTGTGGGCCACGCCCTCGAACTTCTGGGCGTTCGTGGCCGACTTGGTGGCGAAGCGGTTGGAGAGAGCCTCCTGCCCCGCGGCCAGGATGTTCACCGCGAAGCGATCGCTGCCGCGGAGGGCCTCGTAGCTCTGCGCGTTGTGCGCGACGCAGACGAGAATCATCGGGGGCGACAGCGAGACGGAGGTGAAGGCGCTGGCGGTGAGGCCGGCGGGCTGTCCCGTGGCGTCCCGCGTCGTGATGACCGTCACGCCGCTCGCGAAGGTGGCGAGCACCCGCTTGAAGTCGTCCGCGCCGATCACCTTGCTTTTCTATCAGGTCTCGCCCGATTTTTCAACTTGTGCAAGGGCTTGGACGACATCGGCGCCGGGCTTTTCCTTGACGGTCCTGAGCCTTCCCCCTATGATGACCTTCGTGAGCAGCCAGTCGGTCACGGAAGCCGCGGTGCTCGAGGTCCTGCGCACGGTGAGGGATCCCGATGGGGGCAAGGACGTGGTGTCCCTGGGACTCGTGCAAGATCTCAAGATCGGCGGCGGCGAGGTGTCCTTCACCCTGGCCTTCACCGGCCAGTCCCCCCAGCAAAAGGTGGCG
This sequence comes from Candidatus Methylomirabilota bacterium, assembly GCA_035281625.1. Classification (GTDB taxonomy): domain Bacteria; phylum Methylomirabilota; class Methylomirabilia; order Rokubacteriales; family CSP1-6; genus DASRWT01. Next base: position 3,178 of record DATEDO010000114.1, on the reverse strand, counting down.
CTGCACAGCGGCGCCTCGCGCGCGGTCAGCGGGCTCCCCGGTGTCGGCAAGGTCAGTGTGAAGATGGGGTCCGGCGCCGCTCCGCCGGGGGGCCATGCGCACGGGCCCGGCCCGGCCCACGCGCACGGGCATGGCGCGGCGGCGGCCGCCCCCGCTCGGTCCCCCGAGTTCATCCCCGAGGTCAAGCACACCGTGGCCGTCTCGTCCGGCAAGGGGGGCGTGGGCAAGTCCACGGTGGCGGTGAACCTCGCCCTCGCGCTGCGGCAGACCGGGGCCCTCACCGGCCTCGTGGACGTGGACGTCTACGGCCCGGACGTGCCGCTCATGATGGGGACGCGCGGCCGGCCCGGGATGTTCGACAACAAGATCATCCCCGTGGAGGCGCACGGGGTGAAGGTCATGTCCATCGGCCTCCTCGTGGACGAGCGCGAGGCGCTGGTGTGGCGCGGGCCCATGATCCACTCGGCCGTGCAGCAATTTCTCAGGGACGTCGCATGGGGTCCGCTCGACTATCTCGTCTTCGACATGCCGCCCGGTACCGGCGACGCTCAACTCTCGCTCTCGCAGGTGATTCCGCTGGGCGGCGTGGTGATGGTGACGACGCCGCAGGACGTGGCGCTGCTCGACGTACGGAAGGGCCTCGCGATGTTCCGCAAGCTCAACGTGCCGATCCTCGGCATCGTCGAGAACATGAGCTACTTCGTGGCGCCGGATACCGGCGCGCGTTATCCCATCTTCGGCGAGGGCGGCGGGGCCAAGATCGCCGATGAGTTCGGCGTGCCTCTGCTCGGCCAGATTCCCCTCGAGATGGAAACCCGGCGGGGCGGAGACACCGGCATGCCGGTGGTGGTCGGCCAGCCGGCGTCCGCCCAGGCCGCCGCCTTCCGCGCCATCGCCGCCGCGGTGGCCGCGCGCGTGGACGCGCTCGCCGGGCTTCAGCTGCCGCGCATCGGCTAGTCGCTGGTCGTGACGTCCCGGCTCCACCTCCCCATCTTCCCACTCCCCGATCTGGTGCTGTTTCCCCACACGCTGCTCCCGCTCCACATCTTCGAGCCGCGGTACCGGGCCATGATCGCGGACTGCCTGGCTCGGGACCGCCGCCTGGCCATCGCCGGGCTGCGAGCGGGCTATGAGCCGGACTACTACGGGCGGCCGCCGGTCTTCTCGGTGGCCGGCGTCGGTCGCATCGTGCAGTGCGAGCGGCTGGCCTCCGGCCGCTTCAACCTGATCCTGCGCGGCGAGGGGCGAGTGCGCATCGAGCGCGAGCTGCCAACCGACACCCTCTATCGTCTGGTCGAGGCGACGGAGCTGGCCGAGGTGGGCGCCGACCGCGACACCGTGCCCGCGCTGCTCGACCTCGTCAAGCGCACGTGCCGGCACATCCTCGAGGCGGTCAAGCGCGCCACGCCGGAGATGGAGGCCACGCTCGCCGAGGCGACGGCCCCCGGCATGCTGTGCGACCAGGTGGCGGCGGCGGTGATCCCCACGCCGGCGGCGCGGCAGGCCCTGCTCGAGGAAGCGGACGTCGAGCGGCGGCTTCGCCGGTTGCTCGAGGAGCTCTCCAGTCTGCTCAAACAGCTCAAGGATGGCTGAGACGATGCTCCGGCGAGTGGTCGCGGCGCTCCTGGCCCTGGTCGCGCTCGCGCCGTGGCTGCCCGCCGCGGCGCTCGAGCGGGGCGGCTGGCTCGGCGTGCGCATCCGTGACCTCTCGGAGCAGGAGATGGAGGAGATCTCCAAGCGGCATGGGCTTCGCGAGGGCTTTGGCGCCATGATCGTCGAGGTGATCAAGGACACGCCCGCCGAGCGCGTGGGGCTGCGCACGGGCGACCTCGTGGTCAGCGTCCGCGACCGCCCCGTGGTGGACACGCGCACGCTGGTGCGGCTGATCGGCGGTTCCGGGGTGGGGGAGACCGTGCCCCTCATCATCCTGCGGCGAGAGGAAGGGCGGCGCCAGCTCTCCGTCCGTCTGGCCGCGATCCCGGAGCCGGTGGCCGCCGATCGTATCGCCGGGGAGCTGGGCTTCGTGGTGCGAGAGCCGGACGCCCAGCCGGAGCTGGGCGGGGCGCGGCCCGGCGCCCTTCCGACGGTGTCCGGCGTGCTGCCCGGGAGCCCCGCGGCGACCGCGGGGATGCGGCCGGGGGACGTGCTGGTGGAGGTTGACGGGCGCGTCGTGCTCACCGTCCAGGCCCTGCGGGACGCCCTGCTCGGATGGTCCGCCGACCGGCCGCTGAACCTCGTGGTACGGCGGGACGGGGAACGCCTGTCCGTGAGGGTGAGCGCGCCCAGAAATCCTTGAACCGGGCCTGGTTGGTTGTGGTTACAATACCACCGGCTCGCGCCCAGATCGTGTCCCAGCGGGCCGCGCGTCACTTCATCCCGGGTCGAACGGACACTCTCAATGAGGAGGGTCGCCATGAAGGAGTCGCAGGCCGTCACGGATAGTCCGCGCCGAAAGTTCCTCAAGGGCGCTGCCACCGCGGCGATGGGCGCGGCCGCGCTCGGGTTCCCGAACGTGGTCAAGGCGCAGGGGCCCATCAGCATGCGCTGGCAGAGCACCTGGCCCGCCAAGGACATCTTCCACGAGTACGCCAACGACTTCGCCAAGAAGGTCAACGACATGACCGGCGGCGACCTCAAGATCGAGGTGCTGCCGGCGGGCGCGGTGGTGCCGGCCTTCGGCCTGCTCGACGCGGTGTCCAAGGGGACGCTGGACGGCGGCCACGGCGTGCTCGTGTACCACTACGGCAAGCAGACGGCGCTCGCCCTCTGGGGCTCGGGCCCGGGCTACGGCATGGACGCCAACATGCTGCTCGCCTGGCACAAGTACGGCGGCGGCAAGCAACTGCTCAACAAGCTCTACAAGTCGATCAACGCCAACGTCGTCTCGTTCCCGTACGGGCCGATGCCGACCCAGCCGCTCGGCTGGTTCAAGAAGCCGGTCACCAAGGCGGACGACATGAAGGGCCTGAAGTTCCGGACGGTCGGCATCTCGATCGACCTGTTCACGGGCCTCGGCGCCGCGGTCAACGCGCTGCCCGGTGGCGAGATCGTCCCCGCCATGGACCGCGGCCTCCTCGACGCCGCCGAGTTCAACAACGCCACGTCGGACCGCCTCCTGGGCTTCGCCGACGTGTCGAAGGTCTGCATGCTGCAGAGCTACCACCAGAACGCCGAGCAG
>DATEDO010000113.1:0-22763 GCA_035281625.1 Candidatus Methylomirabilota bacterium | reverse complement strand
CGGGCGCCGGCGCGCTCGGGGTGGTGGCCGGCATGATGGTCGTGCCGCTCCGGCGGCTGCCCTGCGCGGCGAGCCAGAAGGACGTCAGCATGAAGACGATGGCCACGCCGGTGGTGATCTTGCCGAGCAGGGTGGGCGTCCCCATGGAGCCGAACACCGCCTGGCTGCCGCTGCCGCCGAAGGCCGAGCCGATGTCGGCCCCCTTGCCGGCTTGCAGCAGAACGACCGCGATGATCATGACGCAGACGATGACGTGGAGGATCACGACGAGGGTGAACACCGACTCACTCCTTTGCCACACCGCTCTTCGCGGCGGCCTTCTTGGCGATGGTGATGAACCCGGCGGCCTGCAGGCTCGCGCCGCCCACCAGGGCGCCGTCGATCTCCTGCTCCTGCGCGAGGACGCCGGCATTGTCGGGCTTGACGCTGCCGCCGTAGAGAATGCGGACGGACTGGGCGATCTCCTTCGATGCCAGCTCGGAGACGATGCCGCGCAGATAGCCGTGCACCTCGGCGGCCTGCGCGGGGGTGGCGTTCTGGCCCGTGCCGATGGCCCACACGGGCTCGTAGGCGAGCACGCAGCGGCCGATGTCGTCGGCGCCGAGCCCGGCCCAGCCGGCGCGGAGCTGTCCCTCCACCACGGTGAACGTGAGCCCCTGCCGGCGCTCCTCGGCCGTCTCGCCCACGCAGAGCACGGGGGTGAGCCGGTGCCGCAGCGCCGCGGCCACCTTTTTCCGGATGTCGTCGTCGGTCTCCCGGAAGAGATGGCGGCGCTCCGAGTGCCCCACCAGGACCAGGCGGCAGCCCAGCTCGGCGAGCATCGGCGGCGCGATCTCTCCGGTGAACGCCCCCGTGTCCTCCCAGTGGCAGTTCTGCGCCCCCAGGAGCAGCGGCGAGCCCGCGAGCGCTTCCGCCACCGCGGGAAGCGCGGTGAAGGGGGGACACACCCCCATCTCCACGCCGCGCGGCCGTTTCCAGCCGTCCCGCACCGCCTGCGCCAGCTCGCGCGCCTCCGCGGGCTTGCCCGCGTACATCTTCCAGTTGCCGATCACGAGCGGGGTGCGCATCAGGCGGCCTCCGCCGGGGCATCGGACAGCGCGGCCACGCCGGGCAGCTCGCGACCCTCGAGGAACTCGAGAAAGGCGCCGCCGGCAGTGGAGATATAGCCGATCCTGTCGGTGACGCCCGCCGCCTGGACAGCGGCGATGGTGTCGCCGCCCCCGATCACCGAGAACCCACCGCTCGCCGCCACCGCGCGCGCCACGCCCATCGTCCCGGCCGCGAAGGCGGGCTTCTCGAACACACCCATGGGGCCGTTCCACACGATGGTGCCGGCGTTCTTGAGCGCGGCCGCGAACTGGGTCACCGTGCCTTCCCCGATGTCGAGTCCCATGCGGTCGCGGGGGATCTCGCGCACCGGCACCGTGCGGATACCCTCGCTGGCATCGACGCCCGCGGCCGCCACCACGTCCACGGGCAGCCGCACCGTGATGCCCCGGGTCCGCGCGCGGTCCAGGGCCTGACGGGCGGCCTCGATGCGATCCGACTCGAGCAGCGAGCGGCCCACGTCGTGGCCGAGGGCGGCCAGGAACGTGAACGCCATCCCGCCTCCCACGAGCAGGCCGTCCACCTTTTCGAGCAGGTGCTCGACGAGGCCGAGCTTGTCCGAGACCTTGGCCCCGCCCAGCACGGCCAGCAGCGGCCGCTGCGGTCGCTCGAAGATGCGGGAGAGCGCGGCCAGCTCCCGGCTCATGAGCAGTCCCGCCGCCGCCGGCTCGAGGAAGCGCGTGATGGCCTCGATGGAAGCGTGCGCGCGGTGCGCGGCCGCGAAGGCGTCGTTCACGTAGACGTCGGCGAGGGCGGCGAGGCCGCGGGCGAAGCCCTCGTCGTTGGCCTCCTCCTCCTTGTGGAAGCGGAGGTTCTCCAGCAGCAAGACCTCGCCCGGCTCGAGCCCGCTCGCCATCGCCTCCGTCTCCGGTCCCACGCAGTCGGGCGCCATCGGCACCGGCCGGTCGAGCCGCCCCGCAAGGTGGGCGGCCACCGGGGCCAGCGAGAACGCGGGATCGGGCTGACCCTTGGGCCGGCCCAGATGCGAGGCGACCACCACCGCGGCGCCGGCGTCGAGGCAGTGCCGGAGGGTGGGCAGGACGGCGGTGATGCGGGTGTCATCGGCGACGCGGCCGTCCTTCAGGGGGACGTTGAAGTCGGCCCTGAGGAAGACCCGCTTGCCGCCGAGCGCGACCTGCGCGACGCTGAGCTTGGTCAATCCCTGACTACAGCGATCCGGCCATGTACCGGATGAGGTCCCGCACCCGGCACGAGTAGCCCCATTCGTTGTCGTACCAGGCGAGGACCTTCACGAGATTGCCATCCACGATCGACGTGGACGGCAGGTCCACGATCGAGGAGTGGGGATTGCCGTTGAAGTCCACCGACACCAGCTCCTCGTCGGTGGCGTCCAGGATACCCTTGAGCGGCCCGCTGGCCGCGGCCCGGAAGGCGTCGTTCACCTGCTCCGCGGTGGCCGGCTTGGCCAGCTCGGCGGTGAGGTCCACCACCGAGACATTGGCGGTGGGGACGCGGATGGCGATGCCGTCGAGCTTGCCCTTGAGCTCGGGCAGGACCAAGCCCACCGCGGTGGCGGCGCCGGTGGTGGTGGGAATCATGCTCACCGCGCCCGCGCGCGCCCGGCGGAGATCCTTGTGCGGGAAATCGTGGATGGGTTGATCGTTGGTGTAGGAGTGCACGGTGGAGGCGAAGCCGCGCTTGATCCCGAAGTTGTCGAGCAGCACCTTGGCGACGGTGGCCAGGCAGTTCGTGGTGCAGGAGGCGTTGGACACGAGCTCGTGCTTGGCCGCGTCGTACTTCCCCTCGTTCACGCCCAGCACCACGGTGATGTCGGGATCCTTGGCGGGGGCGGTGATGACGACCTTCTTGGCCCCGGCCTGGAGATGCTTGGAGGAGGTCGCCTTGTCGCGGAAGATGCCGGTCGACTCCACCACGATGTCCACGCCCAGCTCACCCCAGGGCAGGGCCGCGGGGTCCTTCACCGAGCACACCCGCACCTTGCGCCCGTCGACCGAGATGGCGTCCCCCTTGGCCGAGACCTCGGCGTGGAGCGTCCCGTGCACGGAGTCGTGCTTGAGGAGATGCCCGAGGGTCTTGGCGTCGGCGAGGTCATTGACCGCCACGACCTCGATGTCCTTGCTCGTCAGCGCCGCCCGGAAGAAAACGCGCCCGATCCGCCCGAATCCATTGACCCCTACCCGTACCGCCATATCGGCTCCTCGCTCTCGCTCGATCGATAGTGAATTACACGAATGTTGATGCGTACTTCCACTGTCAGGACCGTCATTATATCGGGCGCCGCCGGGACGGCGCAAGTTGGGGCGCCGGGCGCCCGGGATCAGCCCGCGCGGGCGACCGTCACCACGCCTACGGTCGCGGCGCCGCCGGCGCGGAGGGCGAGCGTGCACTCCCTCGCGGTGGCGCCGGTGGTGAGGATGTCGTCCACGAGGAGCACGTGCCGGCCGGCCACCAGCTCGGGCCGCCGCACCACGAAGGCGTCCCGGACATTGAGGCGGCGGGCGTCCGCGCCCAGCTCCGTCTGCGCCGCGGTGGCGACGCGTCGCGCGAGGACGTCGGAGCGAGCAGTGACGCCCCAGGCCGCGGCGAGGCGGCGCGCGAGCAGCCAGGACTGATTGAAGCCTCGCTCGCGGAGCCGGCGCGGATGGAGCGGCACCGGCACCAGCACGTCCACCGCGGCGAGCGGAAGGGTGGGGCCGAGCTCGGCCATGAGGGCGCCGAGCGGCGCGGCGAGGGCGCGGCGCCCGCCGAACTTGAACGCGTGCAGGGCGTCGCGGACATGGTCGCCGTAGCGCGCGGCCGCGCGCGCATAGGCCCAGTCCGGCCGGCGTCGGCGGCAGGCTCCGCAGAGCCGGCCGCCCGCGTCCGACGTCTCGTCATCCGCCCCGCCGGGGAATGCTCCGAACGGCAGTCCGCACAGGCGGCAGCACGGCGGCGCGATGCGCTCGAGCGCTCCCCAGCAGCTCCCGCACAGGGGATCGCGGCGACCGGGGCCGAGCTGCGCCGCACACAGGGGGCAGAAGGGCGGGAAGACGAGATCGAGCGCGGCGCTGAGCCACTGCCGCCAGGCGGGAACCGCGGGGGCCGAGGACGCTAGGGCCGGAGGGTGTTCCAGCGATGGCATGTCGGGCATCGATCCGCCCAGCCGGGATGCTCGGCGCCACAGGCGGAGCAGCGGTGCGGCCACTCGAAGCTCGAGAGCGAGCGCAGAGCGCGGCGGTACTCCTCGAGCGCCTCCCGCGTTTGCCCCCGGCTCTCGAACACCGCGCCCAGAAAGGCGTGGATCACGGGCAGATCCGGCGCGCGCACCTCCACCTTCTCCAGCTGCTCGACCGCCTCGTCCAGCATGCGGAGGTCGAAGTAGACGCGTCCGAGCGCCAGCGCGATGGCGAGATTGTCCGGCTGCCGCGCCGCCGCGGCCTGATAGAGCGCGATCATGCGGGTCGGCCGCCCCTCCTCGCGCCGCTGATGCTCGATGCGGGACAGGAGTGGGAGCGCGGGCTCGGCCTCGGCCGCCCGCTCCCAGACGCGGAGCGCCTGGGCCGGCTCGCCGGCTCGGAGAAAGGCGTCCCCGAGGGCGACCGCGGCGGGCACGAAGTCCGGGCGGGCGCGCAGGGCCTCGCGGAAGGCGGCGATGGCGCCGGTGTGGTCCCCCTCCGCGATGCGGGCCCGGCCGCGCTCGTAGTGGATGACAGCCAGCCACTGCTGCTCCGCGGCACGCTCGTCGCCGCTCACCACGCTGACCAGACGCTCCTGCGCGGACTGCGCGGCCTCCCAGCGGCCCTCCATCACCCCGAGATCGCGGAGGGCCCGCAGCGCCGAGACGTGGCCGGGGTCGCGGGCGATCACGTCCTGATAGAGCGCGATGGCGTCGTCCGGGCGTCCCGCGTTCGCGTACGCGTCGGCGGCGGCGAGCATGGCCTCCGCCCGATCATCGGTCCGCAGCGCCTGGAGCGAGTGGAGGAGCGCCCCCTGGACGTCGCCGCGCCCGCGCGCGATCTCGCCGAGACGGGCGTGCGCCTCGCTGTGCCCAGGATCGCGGCGGAGCAGCTCCTGGTAGGCGCTCACCGCCGCCGTCTCCTTGCCCGCGCGCTGGGCCTCGATCCCGTAGTCGTACAGATCGCGCACGGTGGCGTCGGAGGAAACGGCCGGACCGGCCATCCGCGAGCGGCGGGCGCGCAGGAAGGCCACGATCCCGGAGAGGACGGCGCCGGCGACAAAGGCGCCCACGGCGAGGAGGACGACGACGGTGAGGGACACGAGGCGGGACGGCAGCGGCTAGCCCGCGGCCGTCCGCTCTTCTTCTTCGACGGCGCGCTGACAGTCGATGCAGTAGCGGGCGAACGGCAGCGCCTCCAGCCGCTTCTCGGCGATGGTCTCGCCGCACCGCTCGCAGGCGCCGAAGTTGCCGTCGTCCAGCTTCTGGAGAGCGGAGGCCACCTCCTTCAGGAGGCGGCGGTCGCCATTACCCAGCTCGAATTGAAACTCCCGGTTGTAGGCGCTGGAGGCCTGGTCGCCCAGGTCCTTGATGGAGTCGTCTTCGGGGCCCTTCCCGTACAGCACATTTCTTCCCACCTCGTCCACGAGCTGGCGGTGCTTCTCTTCCAGCTTCTTCCGGAAATGAGTCAGGCGCTCCTTCCTCATCACGGCCTCCTTGCCCACTGCAACACCGCGACTTGCGAGGCGCGGTAGTCGCGGAGGCTATCACGGCCCTCGGGGGATTTCAATCCCTGGAGGCGCCTCCGCGCTCGACGGAGAGCACCGGCGCGTCGCCCCACAGCCGCTCCAGCGAATAGAACTGGCGCGTGTCCTCGCCGAAGACGTGCACGACCACGTCGCCGTAGTCGAGGAGCAGCCAGCCGCTCTCCGCGGTGCCCTCCCGATGGCGAACGCGGATGCCTTCGGCACGCAGCGCGGCCTGCACGGCGTCCCCGATGGTGTCGACCTGCGTCGCGGAGCGCCCCGTGCAGACGAGGAAGAAGTCCGCCAGCGTGGACATGCCCTGGAGATCGAGCACCACGAGGTCCTGCGCGCGCTTGTCCAGCGCGGCCTCGGCGGCCCGCCGCACCAGTGCCTCGGCGGAGCGCGGCATCAGGCGCCGCTCCGGTAGAGCCCGTGCTCCCGGATGTAGGCGGCGACGGACGCCGGCATCCGGAAGGCGAGGCTTCGGCCCTCGCGGGCGCGCTTGCGAAGGTCCGACCCGGAGATCGGCAGGGAGGCAGCCGCAACCAAGACGGGTGTCCGCGGATCGGGGGAGAGCGGGGGCGTTTGGCGAGCTGCAGCCGGAGGCGAGGCGAGCGGATACGAGGTCTGGGCCCCCGCTGATGGTGAAACGAACCGTCCGAGCCCGAGCTCCCGCAGCACCTTCTGGGCCGGGGCCGAGTCGGGATCGAAGCCGCCGCCGGTACGCGGCACCACGACGAGGCGGGCGAGCCCGGCCACGCGCCGCGGCTCGCGCCAGGACAGAAGATCCAGGAACGTCTCGGAGCCGATGAGCAGGTGAAGGTCGCCGCGCGGGGAGAGCACCTCCAAGGTGTCGACGGTGTAGGAAGGTCCGCTCCGACGGAGCTCCACGTCGGAGACCTCGAAGCGCGGATGCTCCGCCACGGCCAGCCGCGTCATCTCGTAGCGATGCCGCGCGGGCGCCAGCTCCGCCTCGGGCTTGTGCGGGGGCGACGCGGCAGGGACGAAGAGGACGCGCTCGAGATCCAGGATTTCCGCGATCTCGTCGGCGACGAGCAGGTGCCCGAGGTGAACCGGGTTGAAGGAGCCGCCGAACACGCCGATGCGCGCGCCCAGCGACTTACTCCCGGATCTGTCCGTCGCCGAACACGACGAACTTGGTGGTGGTGAGCTCCCGCACCCCCACCGGGCCCCGCGCGTGCAGCTTCGACGTCGAGATCCCCATCTCCGCGCCCATGCCGAACTGGCTGCCGTCCACCAGCCGCGTGGAGGCGTTCACGAGCACGGCGGCGGCGTCCACCTCCTGGGTGAAGCGCCGCGCGCGGCGGAGATCGCGCGTCACGATGGCCTCGGCCAGCCCCGAGCCGTGGCGCCGGATGTGCGCGACCGCCTCGTCGAAGCTGTCCACCACCCGCACCGCCAGGATGTAGTCGAGGTACTCCGTGTCCCAGTCCGCCTCCTGGGCGGTCTTGGCCGCGGGGAGGAGGGCGCGGGTGTGCGCGTCGCCGCGCACCTCCACCCCCGCCTCGGCGAGGCGGGGGCCGAGAAGGGACAGGAAGGCCGGCGCGACCGCGGCGTGCACGAGCAGGGTCTCGATGGCGTTGCAGACGCTCACGCGCTGGGCCTTGGCGTTCACGGTCAGGGCGGCGGCCATTTCGAGATCGGCGCCCTCGTCCACGTAGAGGTGGCAGAGGCCCTTGTCGTGCTTGAGCACCGGCACCGTGGCCCGCTCGTTGACGAGGCGCACGAACTCCTCGCTGCCGCGGGGAATGATCATGTCGAGGTAGCGGTCGAGGGTCAGCATGGCCATCACCGCCGCACGATCGGCGATGTCCACGTACTGCACGACGTCGGCGGGCAGCCCCGCCTTCTCGGCGGCCTTCGCGAGGAGGTGCGCGATGACGGTGTTGGACTCCAGCGCCTCGCTCCCGCCCCGAAGCACCACCGCGTTGCCCGACTTCACGCACAGGGCGGCGGCGTCCGCGGTGACGTTGGGCCGCGACTCGTAGATGAAGCCGATGACCCCCAGGGGGACGCGCACGCGGGAGATCTCCACGCCGTTGGGCCGCCGCCAGGCCTCCACCGTCTCGCCCACCGGATCGGGCAGCGCCGCGACCTGGCGAATGCCCGCGGCCATCTCCTCGACCCGGGTATCGGTGAGAGTGAGGCGATCGACGAAGGCGCGGGCGTAGCCCTTGGCCCGGGCGCGCTCGAGATCGGCGCGGTTGGCCTCGATGACGGTGGCCGCCTTCTCCTCGAGGGCACGCGCCATCTGCATCAGCGCGTCGTTCTTCTGCTTCGTGGGCGCGAGCGCGAGCAGGCGCGCGGCGTCCTTGGCCGCCCGCGCCTTCGCGGCGACGGCGGCGGCGATGTCCGTCGTCATCGCGCTCCTCGTCCTCGTCGGTCCGTCACAGCACCACCAGGTTGTCCCGGTGAATCACTTCCCCCAAGCCCTTGTAACCCAGCGCGCGCTCGATGTCGGCGGTCTTGGCCCCGCGGATCTTGCGAAGCTCGGCGGCCGCATAGTTCACCAGGCCGCGCGCGAAATCGCCGCCGTCGCCCTCCGCCAGCGCCACCACTTCGCCCGCCTGGAACTCCCCGCTCACGTCGACCAGCCCGGACGGCAGAAGGCTCTTGCCCCTCTCAGTTAAGGCCTTCTTGGCGCCCGCGTCAACCGTGAGGCGCCCCTGCGGACGGACGGCGAAGGCGATCCACCGCTTGCGCGCGGCGAGGCGGTCGTCGCGGGGCTGGAAGTACGTGCCGACGTCCGCGCCGCCGAGAATTCGTCCCACGATACCCGGCTCGCGCCCATTGGCGATCACCATCGGGATGCCGGAGGTGCCCGCCTTCTCCGCAGCCTCGAGCTTGGTGCTCATGCCGCCCACGGAGACGTCGCTCACGGTGTCGTACACCAGCCGCCGGATGTCGTCGGTGAGCGCGGCCACCGTGTCGAGGCGGCGGGCGCTGGGATCGCGCCGTGGATCGCCGGAATAGAGCCCGTCCACGTCGGTGAGGAGGATCAGGAGATCGGCGTCGATGAGGTGGGCGACCAGCGCGGCAAGGTTGTCGTTGTCGCCGACCTTGATCTCGTCCACCGCCACCGTGTCGTTCTCGTTGACGATCGGCAGCACGCCGAAGTCGAGCAGGGTCAGGAGGGTATTCCGGGCGTTGAGATAGCGCCCGCGGTCGGCGATGTCCTGGCCGGTGAGGAGCACCTGCCCCACCTTGATCCCGTGCTTCTTGAACGCCTGCTCGTAGTGCCACATGAGGGCGGACTGCCCCACCGCCGCCGCCGCCTGCTTCTCGGGAATGGAGCGCGGCCGCGTGGGGAAGCCCAGCCGGGCCATGCCGGTGACGATGGCGCCCGAGGACACCAGGGCCACCTCCCGGCGCTCCCCGGCCACCGCGGCGATGTCGGAGGCGAGGGTGCCGATGCGCTTGCTGTCCGGTCCCTGCCCCGGCGCGGTGATCAGCCCGCTCCCGACCTTGACGACGAGCCGGCGGACCCGGCTCAGCGCCCGGCGGCCGCCCATCGCTCCGCTCGGAGGCGCGCGCCGATCTCGGCGATCAGCTCTGCCAGCCCCTGGCCCGTCACCGACGAGATGGCGAAGAACGGCAATCCCTGCTTGGCGCAGAAGCGCTCGAGCTTGGCGCGCCGGGTCGCGGTGCCGGGCAGCTCGGCCTTGCTCGCCACCACCAGCTGGGGCCGCGCCGCCAGCGCGTCGGAGTAGGCGGCCAGCTCGCCCTGAATCACCTGCCAGTCCTTCACCGGATCGCGACCGTGGCTGGGGTCGAGGTCGACCAGGTGGAGGAGGAGCCGCGTTCGCTCGGTGTGGCGCAGAAAGCGGTGCCCGAGGCCCTTGCCTTCGGCGGCGCCCTCGATGAGCCCGGGCAGATCGGCGATGACGAAGGACTCCCCCTCGTCCACCCGCACGATGCCCAGCGTGGGCTGGAGCGTGGTAAACGGATAGTCGGCGATCTTGGGCGTGGCCGCCGACACGCGCGACACCAGGGTCGACTTGCCGGCATTGGGGAAGCCGATGACGCCCACGTCGGCCAGGAGCTTGAGCTCCATCTGGATCCAGCGCTCCTCGCCGGGGCGGCCGAGATCGGCGCGGCGAGGGGCCCGGTTGGTGGAGTTGACGAAGCGCGCGTTGCCCCGGCCCCCGCGAGCGCCCGTGGCGACCACCAATGATTGTCCGGCGCTGGTCAGATCGCCGAGCAGATCACCCGAGTCCCGGTCGCGCACCACGGTGCCGAGCGGTACGCGCAGCACGGTGTCGGCCCCGCTCTTGCCGTGGCGATTGGCGCCCTTGCCGTGCTGACCGCGCTCCGCCGTGTAGTGGCGCTGGTAGTGGAAGTCCAGCAGCGTGGTGATGGCCGGATCCGCGCGGAGGACGACGTCACCGCCGTCGCCTCCGTCGCCACCGTCAGGGCCGCCGCGGGGGACGTACTTCTCGCGGCGGAAGCTCACGCAGCCCGCCCCCCCGTCGCCGCCCTTCACAAAGACGCTGACCTCGTCGACGAACATGGGGTGGCCCCGGGAGCCCGGGGTGGATCAGGCGGGCTGCTGGGCGATGCTGACGTACTTGTGATCGCCCTTACGCTCGAAGCGAACGTAGCCGTCGGACTTCGCGAACAGGGTGTGGTCCACGCCCAGCCCGACGTTCATACCCGGCTTGAAGCGCGTGCCGCGCTGCCGGACGATGATGCTTCCCGCGGTGACGAACTGACCCCCGAAGCGCTTCACCCCCAGCATCTGCGGATTGGAGTCGCGCCCGTTCCGGGAGCTGCCGACACCCTTCTTGTGTGCCATGGGCCTAGACCTCGATCTTGGTGATGCGAACCGCGGTCATGACCTGCCGATGCCCGCGGTGCCGGCGATAGTTCTTCCGCCGCTTGAACTTCACGACCAGGACCTTCGGGTCCTTGCGCTCCACGACCACTTCCCCGGTGACCTTGGCGGACGTGAGCGCCTTGGGCTCCACCGTGACCTTGCCGTCCTGGCTCACCAGCAGCACCTGGCTGAACTCCACCGTGGCGCCCTTGGCCTTGCCGAGACGCTCGACCTTGATGACCTGCCCCGGAGTCACCCGGTACTGCTTGCCGCCCGTCGCGATCACCGCATCCATGACTTCTATACCTCGTCTCTAAAGTGTCGTCGCGAAGGCCAATGAGACCATAGAAAACCTCGAGAAGTCAAGGTCGACGCCGACTTGGCCGCTACCCGGCCTTCTCTCAGGCTCCGCTAGGCGGGCTGCATGTAGCGCGACAGGCGCTCGCGGAGGAAGAGCCGCGAGCGGTGCACGCGAGACTTCACCGCGGGCAGGCTGATCCCCAGCGACTCGGCGATCTCCGGATTCGAGAGCCCCTCCACGTCATGCATCAGGAACGCCGTCCGGTAGTCATCCGGCAGGTCGTTGATGGCCGAGGCCAGGACCTCGCGCAGCTCGCTCTGCAGCGCCGGCTCCTCGACCTTGGGCGACCAGTCGCTCACGGGGTCCACGTGCTGACCCATCTCGTCGAAGGTGGGGAAGAGATCCTCCCACGGCACCTCCTGCTTCTTGGACTGCCGCCCGCGCAGCTTCTGATAGGCGGTGTTGGCGGTGATCCGGTAGAGCCAGGAGCCGAAGGCGGACTCGCCCTTGAACGTGCCGATCTTCCGTGCGGCCGTCCACAGGGCGTCCTGCACCACTTCCTCGGCATCCTGCTCGTTGCCGGTGATCCGGATGGCGAGGCGATACACGCGGTCGCCGAAGGTGGCCACCAGCTGCTCGGGAGCGTCGGGATCCTCCTGGCGCAGCTTCTCCACCAGGCGCGCGTCCGGGTCGGGCCGCCGCGGGCCGGCCGGGGTGGGCCGAGCTTCCGCCGGGACACCCGGCATCGGGGTGCTCATGTCGTCACTCTCCTGCGCGCCGGACGGCCCGGCGCGCTCGATGTCTCGTCAGTTCAGCGCGTGTACAGCGTCAGGTACTGCTTCAACTCGCCCACCGACTTCTCCATCACCGCGATGTCCTTCGTGACCTTGGCGAGGAGGATCGCGCCCTCGAGGGACGCGACGATGAAGCCCGCGGCGCCGGCCACGTCCAGCTCGGCGGCCAGCCGGCCGGCCGCCCGCCCGCGCTCGAGCGCGGCGGCCAGCTTCACGCGCCAGTGCTCGAAGATCTCGGCCAGCCGCTGCCGAAAGCCCTCGTGCACGTCCGACAGCTCGGAGGCCAGATTGCCCATGGGACAGCCGCCCACGCAGTTCCGGCGGCGATGGCTCTCGACGATGCGGTCGAAGAACGCGTGGATCTGGTCGACGGGGTCGGCGGCGGCGTCGGCGAACGCCGGCTCGAGGCTCCGCTCGACGAACCCCTGGACGACTCGATCGATAATGGCGTAGCCGAGACTCTCCTTGCTCTTGAAGTAGTAGTAGAAGTTCCCCTTGCCCACGCCGCTTTCCCGTAAAACATCGTCCAGGGAGGTGTTGTGATATCCGCGCAGATGTATGAGGCGGGCGGCCGCGTCGAGGATCTGATCGCGGGTCGCCGCGCCCTTGGGACTCCTGGTCTCGGCGACGTTGGCGGGCGGCATCGGCTCCTCCTGGACGATTTGTACCAACTGGTCGGTACACAGTATAGCAAAAGGCGCGAGGCCCCATGACCGACGGGCTTCCCGAGCACGTGCGCCGCAACCGGCTGGCCTGGGACCGCCTCGCTCCCGAGTACGCGGAGGCCGGCGGGCGAGCCTGGGCCGACGAGGAGCCTCGCTGGGGCATCTGGGGTATCCCGGAGCGCGAGCTGCGCCTCCTCCCGCCGGTCGCGGGCCGCGACGTCATCGAGCTCGGCTGCGGCACGGCCTACATCTCGGCGTGGCTGGCCCGCCGCGGGGCGCGCGTGGTCGGCATCGACAACTCGGCGCGCCAGCTCGACACGGCGCGCGCGCTGCAGCGCGAGCACGGCGTCAGCTTTCCGCTCATTCACGGCAACGCGGAAGCGGTGCCGCGGCCCGACGCGAGCTTCGACCTGGCGGTGTCCGAGTACGGGGCGAGCATCTGGTGCGACCCCTACCGCTGGATTCCCGAGGCCGCTCGGCTCCTGCGGCCCGGCGGCGACCTCGTCTTCCTGAAGAACGGCCTCTTCCGCATCCTGACCACGCCGGATGACGCGGAGCGGGCGGATGACCGGCTCGTGCGCTCGTATTTCGGACTGCATCGCGTGGAGTGGTCCGACGACGGCTCCGTGGAGTTCGACCTGCCCTATGGCGAGTGGATCCGCCTCTTCCGCGCCTCGGGCTTCACCGTGGAGCGGCTCGTCGAGCTGCGCCCGCTCGCGGACGCAGAGTCGGGGCGCTACACCTTCGTGACCCTCGAATGGGCGCGCCGCTGGCCATCGGAGGAGGTCTGGCACGTGCGCAAGTCGCTCGCGTGAGCCACCTCGAAGACTTCGTCCTGCCGAAGTGGGTCGGCCGGCGCCGGGCGCGCACTCCTCCGGCGGCATCTGCGGACCGTATCGGCTCGGCCGGCGCCTCGACACCTGAGCGCGCCGGCGCGCGACGTCAGCGCGCCCGCGTGAGCGTGACCGTGCAGAGGTTGAGCTTGGTGCCCTTGATGACGAGCTCGCTGCCGCCGAGCGGGGCGGTGTAGAGCTCGAGCGCGCGATCAGGCGCCTCGAACCGCATGGAATCCGCGCCACGAATGACGGTCATGTAGCGCTGCTCGTTGGGGAGGAAGGACGCCTCCCGATCGCCCACCATGCCCCCGAATAGGAGCGCGCCGTCCCGGACCATCTCCACCGCCCGCCCCTGCTGTTTCACCTCGACGTTACCCGCGCTCAGAGGGCACTCGGTCCCATCGACCTTGGCAACGTAGGAGCCCGCGAGCGAAGTCCCACCCGGTCGGGATACGAGGGCACGGGCGGCGGCGCGTGCGAGACTCCGCTGCACGCGCCACGCGTAGAGCACCGGCAGGCTTCGCTGTCCGCCATCGGGAAGGGACACCACCTGCCGAGAGGCCGTCACCTGCGCCTGGAACTCGGCCTCGTCGTCCTTGAACAAGGCGCGCAGCGCATAGATGTTCAGCACGGAGGTGCGGACCGCGCCCACTCCGCGCAGCGTCTCGCGCGCAAGCGTGTCGCCCGTCATCGTGGTCGTGATGTTCACGACCTCGGCCACCTTGTCGGGACCGCCCAGCGCACGCGCTTCCTCGGCCTCCCACGACGGGTTGGGCACCACGAGACCCGTGACCTCAGCGAAGAAGCTCCCGGGCTTGGCGTCGGCCGGATCGCCGAGGGGATAGCGGGTGAAGTCCTGGGCGAGTGCGGGCGTCACGACAAGGATGGCGAGGAGCGAGGCAAGCGCACCCCGCAGCGTGCGAACAGCCGGCAGCCTCATGCGCTCAGAATATCGTGGCGGCGACGCGAAAGGCGGTCAGAACGAAGGGCTTGGGGTACACCCCCATCACCACCACCCCCAGCCCGCAGATCAGGATGGCGAGGGCGAGCAGCGGAGGGACGGGCACCGGCGTGTTGCGCGCCGGCGCGTCGATGTACATGCGCTTGGCCACCAAGAGGTAGTAGAAGAGCGCGACCACGGTCAGGACTGCGCCCACCAGGACGAGGAGATAGAGGCCCTTCTCCGCCGCGGCCCAGAAGACGTAGAGCTTGGCCCAGAAGCCGGCCACGAAGGGGATTCCGCCGAGCGAGAGCAGGAACAGGAGCATGGCGAGGGCCAGCACGGGGGATCGCTGCGCGAGCCCGCGATAAGCATTGATGTTGTCGGAGCCTTCCGCCTGCGACACCGCCTCCACCACGAGAAAGGCGCCCATGTTCCCGAAGAGGTACGCCACCAGGTAGAAGAGCATCATGGCGACTCCGTTCGCCGACACCGCGGCAAGCCCCACCAGCATGTAGCCGATGTGGGCGACACCGGAGTACGCGAGGAGCCGCTTGATGTTCTGCTGCGGGATGGCCATCAGGTTGCCGGCGACGATGGTGAGCGCGGCCAGGCCGGTGGCGATGGGCACCCACAGCACCACACGCTCGCCCACGCCCTCCAGGTACAGGCGGAAGATCACGATGAAGCCGGCGGCCTTGGGCGCGACGGACAGCCACGCCACGAAGGGCGCGTTCGCCGCCTCGTAGGTGTCGGGCACCCACATGTGGAACGGGAAGGCGGCGATCTTGAAGCCGAGCCCGCCCAGCGTGATCACGAGGCCCAGGATGAGCAGCGGCGAGCCGCTGGCGAGGGCGGCGCCGATCCCGGCGATCTGGGTGGTGCGCGTGACGCCGTAGATGAAGGAGAGGCCGTAGGCGATGAGCGCGGAGGACACCGTACCCACCAGGAAGAACTTGAGGGCGGCCTCCACCGCCTCTCCTTCCCGCTTCTGGAAGCCGGCCAGCGCGTAGAGCGGAATCGACATGAGCTCGAAGGCCACGAAGAGCAGGATGAGGTCACGCGCGGAGGCGAGCGCCAGCATCCCCAGCAGCGAGGCCAGCATGATCAGGTAGTACTCGGTGGCGCGCCGGGCGAAGACGGGCGCGCGCAGAGTCAGCGAGCCCAGGATGCCGAGCACCGTCGCCACCAGGAACAGCCGCTTGGCGAAGAGGGCCAGCTCGTCCTGCACGAAGGCGCCGCCCCAGAACGACGCGCCCGGGCCGAGGTGCAGGGACCAGTAGAAGAGCGCCACGAGGCCCACCGCGGAGATCACGCCCACCCGCCGCGTATCGTCGCGGCGGCCGAAGAGCCCGCCCACGAAGACCACGAGCATGAGCACCAGCACGCCCAGCTCGAGGCTCAGCGCGGTCACGGCATCACCCCGAGACGGGTGAGGAGGGGCACGGTCGCGGTGTCCACGGGATCGATGGCGAGGCCGGGCGCCACCCCGAAGAGGACCAGGGTGAAGACGAGGATGACCAGGGCCGCCCACTCGGGCCCCTGGGCGTCGGGCAGCCCGTGGAAATGCGGGTCGGCGGCGGGCGGGCCCCAGAAGATCTGCTTGGTGACACGCAGCACGTAGATGGACGTGAAGAAGGCCCCGATGACACCGGGGAAGAGCCACCACGAGAAGCGCGACTGCCACGCCCCGAGGAAGGTGAGGAACTCGGCCACGAACCCGGCGGTCGCGGGCAGCCCCAGCGAGGAGAGGCCCCCGATGGTGAAGGCCGTCGCGATACCGGGCATCATCTTGCCGAAGCCGCCCATGCGGAAGATCTCGCGCGAGTGCGCCTTCTCGTAGACGAGCCCCACCAGGGCGAAGAAGAGGCCGGTCATGATGCCGTGGGCGAACATCTGGAACACCGAGCCGTTGAGCCCGCTCTCGGTGAGAGTGGCCGCGCCCAGCATCACCACGCCCATGTGCGAGACCGAGGAGTAGGCGATGACGTACTTGAGATCGGTCTGGGCCATGGCCGAGAGGGCCCCGTACACGATGTTGATGCAGGCGATGGTGCCGACCAGCCACATCCACTGATGCGTGCCGTCGGGCAGGAGGCCCATGCCGAGCCGGACCACGCCGTAGGCGCCGAGCTTCATGAGCACGCCCGCGTGGAGCATGGAGACCGCGGTCGGCGCGGAGGCGTGGCCGTCGGGCGACCAGGTGTGCAGCGGCCAGATGCCGGCGAGGATGCCGAAGCCCACGTAGAAGGCCAGGAACACCCAGGACTGCAGCCACGGCGCGAAGCGCACCTGCTCGAGCTCGAGCAGCGAGAAGGACGACGAGTCCGCGGAGACGTAGAGGGCGAGGATGCCCACGAGGATGAACGCCGAGCCGAAAAGGAGATAGAGCGTCAGCTTCATCGCCGCGTACTCTTTGGTCCCCACCCCGGTGCGCCGGAAGGCCCAGGCGAAGATGCCCTGCGGGCGCACCTCGCCCGACGAGCCCCAGATTCCGATGAGGAGGTACATCGGCAGCACCGCGATCTCGTAGAAGAGGAAGAGGACGAAGAGGTCGAGCGAGACGAAGACGCCGTAGACGCCCGTCACCAGGATGAGGAGGAGGGCGTAGAACTCCTGGCTGCGCTCCTTCACCGTCCACGAGGCCCACACCCCCGCGAAGATGATGATGGAGGTGAGGAGCACCATGAGGAGGCTCATCCCGTCCACGCCGAGCTGATAGGTGATGCCCAGCGGCGGCACCAGCGGCAGCTCCTCGTAGAACTGATAGCCCGCGGCCTGCTGGTCGTAGAGCCAGTAGATGCGCAGCGAGAGGACGAGCGAGATCCCGGTGGTCACGACCGAAATCAGCCGCACCAGGAAGGGGTTGTGTCGGGCGCCGAAGATGATGAGCACGGCCCCGATGAAGGGCATCCAGGTGATGATGGAGAGGAGGGGCATCGTGCTCATCGCGGCCACTGCACCCAGATGAGGAGGAGGAGCAGCCCCACCGCGAGCCCGTAGACGTAGTCCTGAGGCAGCCCGGACTGGATGCGCCGCAGCCGGTCGCCCCACATCAGCGTCCAGGCCGAGAACATGTTGACGAGCCCGTCCACGATGTAGCGGTCCACCCAGCCCACGAGACGCGACAGGCCGAGCAGCGCCCCGCGATAGAGGCCCTCGAAGAGGTCGTCGAGCCAGAAGCGCGCCTGGGCGGCGCGCCGGATGGGAGCGAAGGCGCGGGCGAGGTCGTCGGCGCTCACCACGCGGGCCTGATAGGTGAGCCAGGCGAGCACGATGCCGCCCACCGCCACCCCGACGGCGAGCGGCGTCAGCCAGCCGGGCGCGGTGAACTCCGGCTCGCCGTGATGGCGCACGAAGTAGATCCCGATCCCCACCGACAGCACGGCGAGGATCCAGAGCGGTACGCTCATGACCGCCGGGGCGTCGTGGAGATGCCCGCCGCCGTGACCGTGTGGTCCGCCATGGCTGTCGGCGCGGCGCTCGCCCCAGAAGGCGATGAACACCACCCGGAACATGTAGAAGGCGGTGAGGAAGGCCGCGACCACGAGCATCCAGAACGGCCAGACGAGCCGCCCGCTCCACACCGCGCCCAGGATCTCCTCCTTGGAGTAGAAGCCGCCGAACAGCGGGATGCCGGCCAGCGACAGCGTGCCCACCACGAACACGATGTGCGTCTGGGGCAGGGCCCGCCGGAGCCCGCCCATCCGATAAATGTCGTTGGTCCCAGTGGCGTGGATGGCCGCCCCGGCGCCCAGGAAGAGCAGGGCCTTGAACACGCCGTGGGTGAGGAGATGGAGGAAGCCGGCGGCGGCGAAGCCCGCCCCCATCGCCGACATCATGTAGCCGAGCTGCGACACCGTGGAATAGGCGAGCACCCGCTTGATGTCCGACTGCACGCAGGCGAGCACGGCGGCGAGGAGCGCGGTGAAGGCGCCGATCCAGCCGATGAGGTGCAGCACGTCCGGAGTCAGGGCGAAGAGCCAGATGGTGCGGCGGAGCAGGTACACGCCGGCGGTGACCATGGTGGCGGCGTGAATGAGCGCGGACACCGGGGTGGGGCCTTCCATGGCGTCGGGCAGCCATACGTGCAGGGGGAACTGGGCCGACTTGCCCATGGCGCCGAGGTAGAGGCAGAACGTCACCAGTCCCAGCCCGGCGACGGAGAGCTGTCCCGCCCGCACGAGATCGTAGATCTCGAGGTAGTCGAAGGTCCCGGCGCGGTACCAGAGCAGCACGATGCCGATGAGCAGGCCCATGTCGCCGGCCTTGGTGATCCAGAACGCCTTCACCGCCGCCCGCGCCGCCTCCGGCCGCTCGTACCAGTAGCCGATGAGGAGGTAGGAGCAGAGGCCGACGAGCTCCCAGAAGACGAAGAGCTGGAGGAAGCCGGGCGCCAGCACCACCCCCATCATCGAGAACGCGAACAGCGACTGGTACGTGTAGTAGCGCCCCAGGGCGGGGCGCGGCTCGGCGTCGAGGTACCCGAGGGAGTAGACCTGCACGAGCAACGACACCAGCGCCACCAGCACCAGCATGATGGTGGAGTCCGCGTCGGCGAGCACGCCCACGGTGGCGAGCGAGCCTGCCTCCTGGGGGATCCACTCGTACGCGATGCGCGTCATGCCCTCGGGGGTCTGGCGCGCCCAGGCGCCGAGGGCGGCGGCGAGGGCCCCCGCCGCGCCCAGGATGGAGACGAGCCCGGCGACGCGGCCGCTCCGGCGCAGCGGATACGCCACCGCGAGCAGCAGGAAGCTGGCCGCGGGCAGCAAGAGGGCGATGGCGGCGAGCGTGCCGGGGTCGACGGTCATGGCCGGGGCGTCATCCCTGGAGGAGGTCCAGGTGATCGGCGACGACGGTGCGCCGCACCCGGAAGATGAGGATCACGAGGGCGAGGCCGAGGGCGACCTCCGCCACGGTGATGGAGATGGTGAAGACGGTGAACACCAGGCCCGCGGTGTCCCCGGCGAAGCGCGCGAAGGCGACCAGGTTGATGTTCACCGAGTTCAGCATCAGCTCGATGCCGAGGAGGATGCCGATGGTGTTGCGCCGGGTCACGACGCCGAAGAGGCCGATGGCGAAGAGCACCGCCGCGAGCACCAGGTAGGCCTGGAGCGGCATCGAGGTCGGCATCTAGTCGTCCGGCCTCGCAAAGTAGATCGCGCCGAGGAGCGCGGCCAGGAAGAGCAGGGCGAGGAGCTCGAAGGGCAGCACGTAGCGCGTGAGCACCGATTCGCCGATGGCGCGCGTGAGGTCCTCGGCGATGGGCGGCCGCGGACCCGACTGGGGCGCGCGCAGGACGAAGGAGAGCACCCCCACCAGGACCGCCGCCGCGATGACGAACCCGTTGGTGAGCTGCCGGCTCGTCTGCGTGATACGGTCGCCCACCAGGCGCTCGGTCACCACGATGGCGAACACCGCGATGGTCACCACCCCACCCGCGTAGAGGAGGAGCTGGACGGCGGCGAGGAACTCGGCGTCCAAGGTGAGGAAGATGCCCGCGGTGCCGGTGAGGGCGAGGGCCAGCCAGAGCACCGAGTGGAAGAGATTCTTGGTGAGGACGACGGCGAGCGCCGAGGCGACGAGCACGACGGACAAGACGCCGAAGGCTATCGGCTCCAGACTCACTCGCTGCCTCCGGCGGCCTTGCCGTGCGCGCCTTCCGTCTTCGCCGCTTTCGGCGGGGACTGCATGTCACGCAGCAGGTTGCCGGTGGCCCAGGAGGGCTCGAACTGGAGGCCGACGGCGTGGAGCCGGTCCTTGTCGAACAGGAGCTCGCGGCGGTCGGCGGTGGCGACGTCGAAGGACTTCATCATGATGATGGCGTCGGTGGGGCACACCTGGACGCACAGCTCGCAGAACTCGCAGGCGTAGAGCTCGAGGGTGAAGGTCTTGGCGTAGTTCCGCTTCTCGGCCTTGAGCATCTCCACCTTGATGACCTGGGGCGGGCAGATGTACTCGCAGAGCCGGCAGCCGATGCAGTTCTCCTCGCCCGTCTCCTTGTCGTAGGTCAGCGCGAGGACGCCCCGGAAGCGGTCGGGATACGGGCGGGTGACGTCGGGGTAGTGCACCGTCACCGGCTTGCGGAAGAGATTGATGAGGGTCACCCGCATGGCCCGGGCCACCGCGCCGACCAGGTCGACGAGCTCTCCCACGAAGCCGCGCGCCTTCGCCTCAGGCGCCACCGGCGCTCCGCCAGGCCACCCACGCCGCCGACCCCATGAGGAGCAGCAGCGACGCCGGCAGCATGAGCTTCCAGGAGATGGCGAGGATCTGGTCCACCCGGATCCGCACGAAGCTCCAGCGGATCCACGTGATGATGAGGAAGACCAGCATGGCCTTGAGGAGGAACCAGAAGGGGCCCAGCCACGCCGGGCCCGGGCCCGACCACGCGCCGAGGAAGAGGAGGGCGCCGAGGAACGAGGTGCCGATGGCGTGCGCGTACTCGCCGAGCTGGATGAGGGCGAACTTCATCCCCGAGTACTCGACACGGAAGCCCGCGACCAGCTCCGACTCCGCCTCCAGGATGTCGAACGGCACGCGGTTCTCCGCGGCGAGGGTCGTGACGATGTAGGCGATGAAGGCGAGCTGCCCGATCACCGGATAGAAGATGAACCAGTGGGGGAGCAACCAGGGCCAGAAGCCCGCCTGGGCGCCGGCGATGTCGGACAGCCGCAGCGAGCCCGCCAGCACCACCGGGACGAGCGCGGCGAAGATGAAGGGCAGATCGTAGGAGATGATCTGGTTCACCGCCCGCATCGCGGAGAGCAGGGCGTACTTGTTGTTGGACCCCCAGCCCGCCATGAAGAGGCCCACGATCTCCATCGCCGAGACGGCGAGGAAGAAGAGGATGCCGATGTTGAGATCGGCCACCCCGAGGCCGGGCGCGAAGGGGATGGTGGCGAAGATGAGCATGCAGGGGACGAGGAAGACGATGGGGGCGAGGTTGTACACGCTTCGGTCCGCGAGCGTCGGGACCACGTCCTCCTTCATCATCAGCTTGAGCGCGTCCGCGATGGGCTGGAGCAGCCCGTGGGGCCCCACGCGATAGGGCCCGATGCGCGACTGCATCCGCGCGGCGAATTTCCGCTCGAGGAGCGTCACGTAGGTCACCATCCCGATCACCGCGTTGAGCACGATGAACGCGACGATGGCGGCATACAGCGCGCTAGGCATGGCGACCCGTTCCGATCACCATCGGCGTCGGGGGGAGAGCGGGGGCCATTTCCGGTCCCCCGCTGATGGTGACGCCTTCGGCGTCATCGGTCGACTTCCCCGAAGACGGGGTCCACGGAGCCCATGATGGCGACGACATCGGCGACCTTGTGGCCGGGAATGATGTGCGGGAGCACGGCGAGATTGGAGAAGGAGGCGCCGCGCCACTTCATGCGATAGGGCTTGGCGCCGCCGTCGGCCACGAGGTAGCAGCCCACCTCGCCGCGCGCGCCTTCCACCCGCGCGTAGCCCTCGCCCTTGGCCACGCGCACCTGCCCCACCGACTTCACGCCGGGGCGCGACGAGATCGGCCCTTCGGGCAGCCCGTCCAGCACCTGGCGCACGATCTTGATGGACTCGCGGAACTCCTGCATCCGCACGCGGTAGCGCGCGTAGCAGTCGCCCGCGGTCTCCACCGGCACCTTGAAGTCGAAGTCCTCGTACGAGGAGTAGGGCTCGGCCCGCCGCACGTCGTAGGCCACCCCGGAGCCCCGGATCAGCGGGCCGGAGATCCCCACCTCCTGCGCGAGCTCCCGCGAGATCACGCCCACGCCCTGGGCGCGGGCGAGGAAGAAGGCGTTGCCCTCGAGCATGTCCTCGTACTCGCTGATGCGCGCGTCGATCTGGTCGATCGTCCGACGGCACGTGTCCGTCCAACCGCTTGGTAAATCGTAGCGGGTGCCGCCCACCTGGTGAAAGCCGTAGAGGAGCCGCGCGCCGACGAGAGCCTCGAAGAGATCCAGCACCGTCTCGCGCTCGCGGATGCAGTAGAGGAACACCGTGGCCCCGCCGCCCAGCGCGCCGCCCATGTCCAGGCACCAGGTGCCGAGCCAGAGGCAGTGCGAGGCGATGCGCTGCAGCTCGGCAACCAGCACCCGCAGGTACTGCGCGCGCTTCGGCACCTCGAACTTGCCCACGATCTCCGCCGCGCGCACGTAGGCCAGCTCGCTCGTCATCGCCGCCACGTAGTCCGTCTTCGACGCGATGGACGGGTACTGGGTATAGGTCAGCGACTCGCCGAGCTTCTCGTGGCAGCGGTGGAGATAGCCGATCACCGCGTCCACCGCCGCCACCGTCTCGCCCTCGAGGGTGAGGATGGCGCGGAACACGCCGTGGGCGGACGGGTGCTGCGGCCCCATGTTCATGGTGAGGCGCTCGCTGCCGCCGTAGCCCATCTCGAGGACGTGCCGCGCCTCGGGGTCCGTCATCGCATCTCCGAGAAGTCCGTCGGCACGAGGATCTTGGTGTTCATCTCGAGCAGCAGCGGACTGGCGGTGCGCACGACCTCCGCCCATACCGGGTCGTCGACGAACTTCCGCCGGACGTCGGCGCGCGCCTGCAGGTCGGCGTAGCCCCACAGGTGATAGACGGTGTTCAGCGGCCCGAGCTCCGCCGTCCACACGCCG
>DATEDO010000112.1:0-39270 GCA_035281625.1 Candidatus Methylomirabilota bacterium | reverse complement strand
TGCTGGGCGCCCTCGTCGAGGCCGGAACGCGCTTCGATGCGCGCGTGCACGCCTACGGGCCGTCCTCCGGCTCCGGCAACTACGTGATTTCCCTGCTCGCGGCGGCGTGATCGCCGAGAACCCGCGGCCTTCGTCCCTCGTTTGTCTTGGTGTACCATCTGGTGGCCCACAACACCTTTCAAGGACTGACACGAGGAGGAGCGAGGCAATGGCGCAACTGACGCGACGGAATTTCCTCGGCGGAGCGGGAGCGGTGGCCGCGGCCGCGGCGGCCGGTCCGTGGGTGCTCCGGGCGCATGCCCAGGGCGCGCCGATCAAGATCGGCCTGGTGCTGCCGTACTCGGGCGTGTACGCGGTGCTGGGGGAGAGCATCACGCAGGCGATGGAGCTGGTGTTCGCGCGCGAGAACTGGACGGTGGCCGGCCGCAAGATCGAGATGATCAAGGAAGACGACGAGATGCAGCCGCCGGTGGGCGTCCGCAAGACGGAGAAGCTCATCGACTCGGACAAGGTCGACATCCTCACCGGGCCCGTGCACTCCGGCATCCTCATGGGCATGCGCGACAAGGTGCACAACAGCAAAACCATCCTCATCGTCTCCAACGCGGGCGCCGACGCCATCGCGCGCGGGCGCTGCTCGAAGTGGATCTTCCGTGCCTCCTTCTCCAACTGGCAGCCCAATCAGCCCATGGGCGGCTGGGTGGCCAAGAACGTCGCCAAGGAAGTGTTCCTCACCGCGCCCAACTACCAGGCCGGCAAGGACATGATGGAAGCCTTCAAGGAGACCTATCTGCCCGCTGGCGGTAGGGTGGTGGGCGAGGACTATCCCAAGCTCGGGGAGACCGACTACGCGCCCTATCTCACCAAGATCCGCCAGTCGGGCGCAAAGGCGGTGTACGCGTTCTACTCCGGCACGGACGCGGTGAATTTCGTGAAGCAGTACGATCAGTTCGGGCTCAAGCAGTCCATCAAGCTCACCGGCGCCGGCTTCCTCACCGAGCCCGATGTGCTGCCGGCCCAGGGCCGCTCCGCGCTGGGCGTGATCACCGGCCACTTCTACACGCCGCTGCTCGAGAACCCCGTCAACCAGCAGTTCGTCAAGGACTTCCGCGCGAAGTTCGGCGGCAAGATGCCCGACGGCTTCGCCTGCCAGGGCTACGATACCGCGGAGGTCATCGTGCGCGCGCTGAAGGCGGTGGGCGGCAACACCCAGGACAAGGAGAAGCTGGTCGCCACCATCGAGAAGACGGAGTTCGAGAGCCCGCGCGGCCACTTCCGCTTCGACCCCAAGACGCACAACGTGATCCAGCCCTTCATCTATATCCGCGAAGTGAAGGAGGTCGGCGGCGGGCTGAACAACGTGCCGTTCGACAAGGTCGCCAACGTCGCGGACCCGGGCACGGGGTGCACACTGCCGGCATAGCGCGCTCTCGTCGTTCCACGGCGGCCGGGACCGCGGCACCACCTCCCTTGCTCGGTACAGCACTCGCCGGGAGCTGGCGCCGCGGCCCCGGCCGCCTTCGCGTTGCGTGCGCGTCCGCCACCCACAGGACCCACCCTTCCCATCCCTCCCATCCTTCCCATCATGCCGGCTGATCTGTTCGCGCAGGTCCTGAACGGGCTCGCCTACGGGTTTCTGCTTTTCCTCCTGTCGGTGGGATTGACGCTGATCTTCGGGATGCTGGACGTGGTGAACCTGGCGCACGGGTCGTACTACATGCTGGGCGCCTATGCCGGGCTCACCGTGATCGCCTTCGCGGGGAATTTCTGGCTCGCCCTGCTGGTGGCGCCGCTGGCGGTCGCGGTGGTGGGCGCGGCGGTGGAGCGCTCCTGCCTCCGGCCGCTCTACCGGCGGGGGCCGCTGGACCAGGTGCTGCTGACCTTCGGGCTCATCTACGTCTTCGAGGACGTGGTGAAGGGGATCTGGGGCGGCCGCATCCGGTCCATCCCCACACCCGACGTCTTCGCGAGCTCGGTGAATCTCTGGGGCGCGGTGATCCCCTCGTATCGCCTCTTCGTCATCGCCTTCGGGCTCGCCATGGCGGTGGCGCTGTGGCTGCTCATCGAGCGCACACGTCTGGGCGCCATCATCCGCGCCGGAGTGTTCGACGCCGAGATGTCGGCGGGCATGGGCATCAACGTCTCGCGCGTGTTCACCCTGGTCTTCGCCCTCGGGGCCGGCCTCGCCGGCCTTTCCGGCGTCATCGCGGGGCCCATTCAGTCCGCGTATCCGCCCATGGGCGCCAGCATCCTCATTCCCGCGCTCATCGTGGTGGTGGTGGGCGGGCTCGGCAGCCTCAAGGGCTCGCTGGCGGGGAGCCTCGTCATCGGCCAGGCCGAGACGTTCGGCAAGGTGTGGTTGCCGGGCGCCTCCATGGTGATCATCTACGTCGTGATGGCCCTTATTCTCCTGTTCCGGCCGCAGGGTCTGTTCGGCCGGGCGCTCAAGTGAGGGCGCGCGTCGCCCTCTTCGCCCTTGTGGTGGCGGCGGTGGCCGCGTTTCCCCTCGAGGCCGGGCCCTATCCGGTGAAGCTCCTGCAGGAGATCCTCATCTTCGGCATCTTCGCGATGAGCCTCGACCTCCTGATGGGCTATGCCGGCATGGTGTCCTTCGGTCACTCCGCGTTCTTCGGCATCGGCGCCTACACCGCCGCGCTCATCCTCGTGAAGTGGCCCGGCCTCACCACCGCGCTACTCGTGCCCGCGGCGGCGGCCGCGCTGGGCGCGCTCGTCATCGGCTTCTTCTCCATTCGAGTCAGCGGCGTCTACTTCATCATGCTCACGCTGGCGTTCTCCCAGATGTTTCACGCCGTCGCGTTCCAGAACGCGTTCCTGGGGGCGGAGGACGGGCTGGTCGGGGTGCCGCGGCCGGACGTGCTGGGGCTCTCCATCGGAACCCTCGGCCGCTTCCACGCCTATCTGCTCGTCATCGTGGCGCTGCTCGCGCTGTTTCTCTGGCGAGTGACCCGCTCGCCCTTCGGCCACGTGCTGCGGGGGATACACGAGAACGAGGCGCGGATGCAGGCGCTGGGCTATCCGGTGAGCCGCTACAAGCTCGCCGCCTTCGTGCTCGCGGGGACGGTGGCGGGCATCGCGGGCGCCCTCTATACGCAGTTCCAGGGCTCGGTGTCGCCGGATGCATTTCTCTGGACCACGTCGGGACAGGCGCTCCTCATGGTCATCATCGGCGGCACCGGCACGCTGGGGGGCGCCTTCCTCGGGGCGGCCGCCTTCATCTTGCTCCAGAGCATCGTCTCCTCGTACACCGAGCGCTGGATGCTCATTCTCGGCCTCACCTTCGTGCTGCTCGTCCTGTTCGCGCCCGGCGGCATCGTGGGCACGCTGAGGGGCCGCGTGGGGCTGCGCGCGTGAGCGCGGCGCCCCTTCTCGCCCTCGAACGACTCACGCGGGCATTCGGGGCGCTGAACGCGGTCAACGGGGTGTCGCTGAGCGTCGCCGCGCGCGAGCGGCGGGTCATCATCGGGCCGAACGGGGCGGGCAAGACCACGCTCTTCAACCTCATCACCGGCCACTTGGCCCCCACCACGGGCCGCATCGTCCTCGGGGGGGTGCCGGTGACGGGCCTGCCGCCCCATGCCATCGCGCGCCGGGGATTGGCACGCTCCTTCCAGCGGAACAGCTTGTTCCCTCGGCTCCCGGTGCTGGAGAATCTTCGCCTCGCCGCCGCCGCCGACGGGGTCGGGAGCTGGCGGCTGCTGGGCCGCGTGGAGCGGCTGCCCGCGCCCCTGGCCCGCGCGCGGGAGACCGCGGAAGCAGTCGGGCTCGCGGAGCGCCTCGACGTGCTCGCGGGAGCGCTCTCGTACGGCGAGCAGCGCCAGCTCGAGGTGGGCCTCGCCCTGGCCACGCGCCCGCGCCTCCTCCTGCTCGACGAGCCCACCGCGGGGATGTCGCCGGAGGAGACGGCGCGCATGACGCGCATGCTGGAAGGGCTCCCGCGCGAGATCACGCTCCTCATCATCGAGCACGACATGGACGTGGTGGCCTCGCTGGCCGACCGGGTGACGGTGCTTCACTACGGCGAGGTACTCACCGAGGGCTCGTTCGCGCACGTCAAGGCCGACCCGCGGGTCTACGAGGTCTACCTGGGATCGGCGTGAGCGCCCTGCTCGAGGTCGACGGCATCGAGACCTACTACGGGGAGAGCCACGTCCTCCACGGCGTCTCCATCCGCGTGCAGCCGGGCGAGGCGGTGGCCCTCCTGGGCCGCAACGGGGCGGGGAAGACCACGGTGATCCGCAGCATCGTGGGCTTCACGCCGCCGCGCCAGGGGCGCATCGTCTTCGACGGCGAGCCGATTCACGCCTGGCCCGCCTACCGCATCGCCCGCCGGGGCATCGCGCTGGTGCCGCAGGGCCGGCGCATCTTCGCGCCGTTGAGCGTGCGGGAAAACCTCCTCCTCGGCGCCCGCGCCACCGGCTGGACGCTCGAACGCGTGCTGGACCTCTTCCCCCGGCTACGCGAGCGTGCCGAGCAGGCCGGCGGTACACTGTCGGGCGGAGAGCAGCAGATGCTCGCGATCGGGCGCGCGCTCCTGACCAACGGTCGGTTGCTCCTCCTCGACGAGCCGTCGGAGGGCCTCGCGCCCCTGATCGTCAGGGAGGTGGGCCGCATCGTGCGCCGGCTCAAGGAGGAACGGTTGTCCATCCTGATCGTCGAGCAGAACTATCACCTGGCCCTGCACGTGGCGGATCGGGTGTACGTGATGAGCAAGGGCCAGATCGTGTACGAGGGAACGCCGGCCGACCTCGAGGCGGCGGAGGACGTCAAGCGCCGGTATCTGGGCGTGGCCTGAGACCGAGGACAAGGAGAGCGTCGTGCCCTGGATCGATCCGAACTTCCCCAAGACGGCGACGCCGTCGGACTGGGTGGGCCGCGTGCTGGGGCTCAATCCCGGCATGATGACCGGTCCCGGCACCAACACGTATCTCGTGGGCGACCGCTCGCCGGTCCTCATCGACACCGGCGCCGGCGTGCCCGGCTGGATGCCGCTGCTCGAGACCTACATGGCGGAGCGCGGGTGGCGCAAGCCGGCGCGCGTGCTCCTCACGCATCGCCACAAGGACCACCTGGGCGGGGTGAAGGACCTGCTCGCGCAGTATCCCGGCACGCCGGTGTCCAAGATGATCCACAAGGACACCGATCTACCGCCTGACATCTCCGACCTGAGAGACGGCCAAAGGATCGAGGCGGAGGGGGTCACGCTGGTGCCGGTGCACACGCCGGGGCACGCCTCGGATCATCTCTGCTACTACGTGCCCGAGACCAAGTCCCTCTTCACCGGCGACCTCGTCCTCGGCGGCTCCACCACCGTGATCCCCGACGAGGACGGCGACCTCGCCCAGTACATGGACTCGCTCCGGCGCGTCCTCCGCCTCGACGTCACGACGATCTATCCCGCTCACGGCCCGGTGATCCCGAACGCCAAGGCTCTCATCAAGGAGTACATCGCGCATCGGCTGGAGCGGGAGAAGCAGATCCTCGTCGCGGTGGGCGATGGCAAGCGCACCATTCCCGAGATGGTGAAGGTGATCTACGCCGCGGTGCCCGAGGCCCTCCACGGCTACGCGGGGCAGTCGGTGCACTCGCACCTGAAGAAGCTCAAGGCGGAGAAGCGGGTGAAGGAAGAGACGGTGAGCGGCCAGCCGTCGCGGTGGACGCTGGCCTAGACGCTCAGGCCAGCGGGCGCTTCCGCTTGTAGCCGCAGGACGGGCACTCGAGGTGCAGCACGAGGTGCTCGCCCTCGCGCAGCATGTCGGTGCGCCGGAGCGGATGTCCGCAATCCGGGCACACGCCGGAGCCGGTCCGGGGATCGCGAACGGGCATGGCCATGGCTCGCCCTCCCTCCAGGCCAGTGTCCGCCCGCGACCCCCCGCCGGCCTAGCTTTTACTTGAGACGCAGATCCTCCGCGGGCGCCGAGTAGGGGAAGCCCTGGATCAGCCCCAAGCCGCCCTCGGCCACGCGCGGGCCGACGCCGCAGAGGAAGCCCTGCTGGAAGATGGGCGCGGCCAGCACCTGATCGGCCACGATCTGCTGGATCTGGTGCAGCTGCGCCTCGCGGCGCTTCCGGTCCAGCTCCTTGGCCTGGCTCTGGAAGAGCTCGTCGATCTGCGGCAGGGAACCATAGGCGTAGATGCCGTTCTTGGTGAAGAAGGGCTCCAGGCGGGCGGCGGCGTTCCCGGCGGCTCCCGTCGCCCCGACGAGGAGCCCGCGCAGCTTCTTCTCGCGCCAGCTCGCCAGGAACGCCGCGCGCTCCATGGTGCGCACGCGGCTCCGGATGCCCACCGACTGGAGCATGCCCGACACCGTCTCGCCGAGCGTGGTGTAGGGCGGGAGCGGGGTGATGTCGCCCGCGTCGAAACCGTTGGGATAGCCGGCCTCGCTCAGCAGCTGCTTGGCGCGCCGCACGTCGAACGCGGGCGGCTCGACCTTCAACGCGAAATCGAACTCCGGCGGCACGAACGAGCCGGTGGCCTTGCCCAGCCCCAGCATCTCCGCCTGGTTGATGGCCTGGCGGTCGATGGCGTGGCTCGCGGCCAACCTGACCCGGCGGTCATGCCATGGAGATTTGGGATCCCACTGGTCCAAGAAGTCCAGCCAGTACATGCCGTAGAGCAGCGGCGCCTGGATGCGGATCCCGGGGGAGCGCCGGAGCTCCTCCGCGACCGGCCCCCCGAAGAGGAAGGCGAGGTCCACCTCGCCGGTCTTGACGGCGGCGGCGCGCGTGGTCTCGTCGGGGATGGAGCGCATGGTGATGCGCTTGACCGGCGGGGCCTTGCGCCAGTAGTCCGGGAAGGCCTCGAGGGCCAGCTCGACGCCGGGATTGAACGAGACGAACTTGAACGGCCCCGCGCCCACCGGGGCCTTCTTGTAGGCCTCCTCGCCCACCTTCTCGATGTGCTTCTTCGGCACGATCCAGGCGGCGCCGGTGGCGGAGGTGCCGTAGAAGGCCATGAAGTCCGGCCACGGCTCCTTCAGGATGATGCGCACCCGGTTCGGCGCGGGCGTCTGGATCTCCTTGACCTTCTCCTTGAGTAGCGTCGCGCTGGCGCCCTTGTAGCGCTCGAAGGTGAACTTCACGTCCTCGGCGGTGACGGGATCGCCGTTGTGGAACCTCGCGTTCTTCCGCAGGACGAACTCGTAGGTGACGTTGTCCTTGGCGAGCGTCCACGACTCGGCCAGGCTCGGCGTCATGAGCCCGCCTGGCATGGGCTTCACGAGCGCGTCGTGCAGAAGGTAGAGCACCATGAACGGCGTGATCAAGGCCTCGGTGTCGCCAGGGTCGAGCCAGCGCGACACCAGCGTGACGTGCACGCCGATGGCGAGGGTGCCGTCGGGCGGCGCGGCGAGCGCGGGCAGCGCCGCGCCGGCGAAGAGGGCCAAGACGAGCAGCAGGGCAAGAGCGGTCCGAACACGCATCGGTCACCTCCGGGAAGTTGGGATCCCGGAGACCCTATCACGACTCCGCGTGCGGACGCCGCCCGGCTACGGCGGACAGGCGGCCCCGGTCGCTGCCCACTGTCGTACCGCCTGGTGGAAGTCGGCCTGCGGCAGCGGCGGGACGGAACGGGGCCCGGGATTCCACGCCCACTGCACGAGGGCGTCGCTGGTCATGTGCTTCTCGATGGCGGCGATGGAGCGCCCGCCATTCCGCCCCCGGTCGGTGAGGGACTTGCAGAGCTCGCCATCGCTCAGCCCCTCCCACCCCATGCTGCGCGGGGCGAGATGCCAGTGGGGGGCGCCGGGCACGCGCCCGTCGGCGGTATTGACCGACTGGTGGCACGTCGCGCAGCGCATGGCGGGCGTGCCGCGATCGTCGCCCCCACGAGCCACCAGCATGCGATGGCGGTGGCGGTCGTCGGTCTGGCGGGGGAAGTCCCCGCTGGGATGACAGTTCATGCAGCGGGGATGCCGGAGCACCTCGGCGATGCGCGCGAAGGCGCGCTCCGACTCCGCGCGGCGGGCGGCGTCGGTCTGGGCGAGCGCCGCGCCGGTGACGGACAAGAGGAGCGCGACGGCGAGGAAGCCGAGGGGAAGCAGCCGCGTCCACGAGGGCATGGCGTCGCGCTCCCTCAGGCGGACTCGAAGCCGTGCCGCACGAGCGGGAGGGAGCGGATGCGTCGGCCGGTCAGCGCGAAGAGCGCATTGCCGAGCGCCGCGGCCATGAGCGGGGTGCCGGGCTCGCCGATGCCCGAGGGCTTCTCGGTGCTGGGCACGATGTGCACCTCGACCTGCGGCATGGCGTCCATGCGCAGCACGGGGTAGTCGTGGAAGTTCGTCTGCTGCACCCGTCCGTCCCTGAGCGTGATCTGCCCGTAGAGCGCCGCCGAGAGCCCGAACACGATGCCCCCCTCCATCTGCGCGCGAATGGTCTCGGGATTGATGGCCCGGCCGCAGTCGATGGCGCAGACCACGCGGTGCACGCGGATCGCATGGCCCGTGACCGAGACCTCCGCCACCTGGGCGCACCAGCTCCCGAAGGAGAAGTGCACGGCGATGCCGCGGGCACGATTCGCGGGCAGGGGTGTGCCCCAGCCGGCCTTCTGGGCGGCAAGATCCAGGACGCCAAGGTGCCGGGGGCGGCTCGTCAGCAGCTCGCGTCGGAACTGATAGGGGTCCTTGCCGGCAGCGTGCGCGAGCTCGTCGATGAAGCTCTCGACCACGAACCCCGTGTGGGTGTGGCCGACCGAGCGCCACCAGAGCACCGGCACCACCGACCGCGGGCTGTGGAGGTCCACGGCGATGGCGGGCACCGTGTAGGCGAGGTCGGCGGCGCCTTCCACCGACGTCTCGTCGACGCCCTGCTTGATGAGCCCGGCGAACGGCGTGCCCTCCACGATGGATTGCCCCACGATCGTGTGCTTCCAGGCCACCGGCGTGCCGGACACGTCGAGCGCGGCGCTGATCGTCGAATGCCAGATGGGCCGGTAGTAGCCGCCACGCAGGTCGTCCTCCCTGGTCCACATGGTCTTGACCGGCGCGCCCGCGGCCTTGGCCACGTGCACCGCCTCCACCACGAAGTCGGAGCCGGGGGTGGCCCGCCGTCCGAACCCGCCGCCCAGGAAGAGCGTGTTGATCTCCACCTGCTCGGGCTTGACTCCCGCCGCGCGCGCGGCGTTCGCCTGATCCACCGTCTGGAACTGGGTCCCGGTCCAGATCTCGCACCGGTCGCCGGCGATGCGCACGAGGCAATTCAGGGGCTCCATCGGCGCGTGCGCGAGATAGGGCATGTCGTACTCGGCGCTGAGCCGCCGCGCAGCGGTCGCCAGCGCCGCGTCCACATCGCCCTCGCGCCGGACCTTGACGCCGGGGGTTTGCGCGAGCCGTGTGTATTCCGCCACGAGCGCGTCACTGTCCACGCGAGAGGCCGGCGGGATGTCCCACTCGATCTCGAGGGCGTCACGGCCCTTCTTGGCCGCCCAGAACGAGTCGGCGACCACGGCGACGCCCGAGGGCACCCCGACGACCTGCTTGACCCCGCGGATCGCCCGCGCGCGGGCGTCCTTGACCTGCTTCACGGCGCCGCCGAACACGGGGGGCCGCGCCACCAGCGCCACGAGCATGCCGGGCACCGTCGCGTCGATGCCGAAGGTGGCGGTGCCGGTGACCTTGGCGCGGCTGTCCAGCCGGCGGGTGGGCTTGCCGATGATCTTGAACTGCGAGGGATCCTTGAGCGGCACATCCGACGGGACCGGCACCGTGCGCGCCTTGGCCACGAGCTGGCCGTACGTGAGGGACCGCCCGCCCGGACCCAGGACGCGGCCGTCCTCCGCCCGCAGCGTGGCGCGATCCACCCTCCAGGTCTCCGCGGCGGCCGTGAGGAGCATCTCCCGGGCCGTCGCGCCCGCGCGACGCAGCCGGTCCCACTCGCTGCCGACGCTCTGGCTGCCGCCGGTGAACTGCATGCCGAACTGGGGGTGGCCGTACGCACGATCGACCGGCGCTGCCGCCACCTTCACCTTGGCCAGGTCCACCTCCAGCTCCTCGGCGATGAGCATGGGGAGGGAGGTGTACACGCCTTGCCCCATCTCGGCCTTGCCCACGAGGATGGTGACGACGTTTTGCCGGCTGATGCGGATGAAGGCATTGGGCGCGAAGTCGCCGGTCACTGCCGCGCCGGTGGCGGCAGGCTGCCCGAGGGCGGGCACGCGGAAGCCGAGCAGGATGCCGCCGGAGACGGCGGTGGTGGCCAGGAACTCGCGGCGCGACGGGCGGGGGCGCATGCTCACGCCCCCTGTCCCATCCGACCGGCCGCCTGCTTGATGGCGGCGCGGATGCGCTGATAGGTCCCGCAGCGGCAGATGTTCCCGCTCATGGCCGCGTCGATATCGGCATCCGTCGGGCTCTTCTGCCGGGCGAGCAGGGCGGCCGCGCTCATGATCTGGCCGCACTGGCAGTAGCCGCACTGGGGGACATCCTGCTCGATGAAGGCTTCCTGAACCGGGTGCAGGCGGCCGCCCCGCCCCAGGCCCTCGATGGTGATCACGCGCTTGCCCTCGACGGCGGCGAGCGGCGTCACGCAGGAGCGGACCGCCGAGCCGTCGAGGTGCACGGTGCACGCTCCGCAGAGCGCCATGCCGCAGCCGAACTTGGTTCCGGGCAGCCCGAGATCCTCGCGGAGGACCCAGAGGAGCGGCTTGTCGGGCTCGGCGGTCACGCGCACCGTGCGCCCATTGACGTTGAAGGTGGTCATGCGCGGGCTCCTTCGGGCGGGCCCGACGTCCCCGCCACCCTTCCCAGAGTACCCGTCCCGGCAAGTCTCGGGGGGCGAGTGCTATACTTTCGACGCCATGAGCCTGCCCGCGACGATGAAGGCGACCGTGTTGATGGCCCCGCATCGCTTCGAGGTGGTGGATCGCCCCGTGCCGACGCCCGGCGACGAGGACGTGCTCATCCGCGTCCGCGCCTGCGGGATCTGCGGCACCGACCTCAAGATCGTCCACACCGGCATGCCGCACATGCCCCCCTACGGCGAGTTCATCTTCGGCCACGAGTACGCCGGCGACATCGTCGCCGTCGGGAAGACGGTCGACGAGTTCACGGTGGGGGACCGGGTGGTCGTCGAGGCCCACATGGGCTGCCGGCGCTGCGAGAACTGCATCCGCGGCCTCTACACCGCGTGCCTCAACTTCGGCAACACCCGGCGCGGTCACCGCGCCAACGGCTTCACCACCAACGGAGGGCTGGCCGAATTCGCGGTG
Organism: Candidatus Methylomirabilota bacterium; assembly: GCA_035281625.1. Classification (GTDB taxonomy): domain Bacteria; phylum Methylomirabilota; class Methylomirabilia; order Rokubacteriales; family CSP1-6; genus DASRWT01. The sequence continues at coordinate 28,050 of DATEDO010000112.1, read as the reverse complement.
AATCACGTGAACACCCTCTACCGCATGCCGGAGGGCGTGTCCTACGAGGAAGCCACCGTGGTGATGACTTCGGGGAGCCCGCTCTTCGGGCTGGAGAACGCGGGCGGCTACTTCGCCGGCGAGACCGTGGCCGTCCTCGGGCCGGGACCCATCGGACTCATGGCCATACAGCTCGCCAAGGCGGTGGGGGCCACGCGCGTCATTCTCACCGGCACCCGCGAGTCGCGGCTGGCGCTGGGGCGGCAGCTCGGCGCCGACGTGGTGGTGGATAGCCGGCGCGCCGATCCGGTGGCCGCGGTGATGGCGGCGACCGGGGGCAAGGGCGCCGATCTCGTCATCGACTGCGCGGGCGGCGACGACACGTTCGATCAGTCGATCAAGATGGCGAAGTCGGGGGGCAAGGTACTGATCGTGGCCTTCTACCACGGCCCCGTCACCGCGGACGTCAGCCACGCGGTGCGGCGGAACGTCACCATCTACACCGAGCGCGGCGAGGGGGGCACCAGCGTGGGCCGCGCCCTCGCCCTCCTCGCGGCGGGGCGCCTGACCGCCAAGCCGCTCGTCACGCATCAGTTCCCGCTCAGCCGCGTGCACGACGCCATCGAGACGCTGGAAAAGCGCATCGGCGATCCCGTCAAGGTCGTGCTGAACCCATGACGCGGCGCCCGCTCGCCTGCGGGCTCGCGCTCGGTCTGGCCGCGCTTCTCGTCGCGGCATCCACCGCGAGAGCGTTTCCCACCCGGCCCGTCGAGCTCACCGTGCTCTTCGGCGCAGGGAGCGCCGCCGATCTCCTCGCCCGCAAGCTCGCCGAGCTGGCCGCGAAGGACCTCGGCCAGCCGGTGACGGTGGTCAACCGCACCGGGGCGGGGGGCGCCATCGGCTACACCTACGTGAAGGGCCAGCCCGCCGACGGCCACGCGCTGGTGTGGAACTCGAACAGCGTCAGCACCGCGTTCCACGCCGGCAACATGAAGCTCGATTACACCGCGTTCGCCGGGGTGGCCGCGCTCACCAGCGAGCCGGTGTCGCTCGCGGTGAAGGCGGACGCGCCGTGGAAGGATCTCCGCGAGCTGCTGGCGTTCGCCAAGGCGCATCCCGGGCAGGTCCGGGTGGGCAATTCGGGCCGCGGAAGCTTCACCCACCTCGCCGCGGTGGCCCTGGAGAATCGCGCGGGGGTGAAGCTCACTCACGTGCCCTTCGGCCGCGAGCTGGCCGTCACCACCGTCCTCGGCGACAGGATCGAGGCGAGCGTGCAGCTGCCCGCCGAGATCATGACCCAGGTGACCGGCCGGCAGGTGCGCGTCCTCGCGGTGAGCGGGGAGCGCCGGCTCGGCAGCCTGCCCGACGTGCCCACCTTCAGGGAGAGCGGCGTGGATCTCGCCATGACGCTCTGGCGCGGCGTGGCCGCGCCCCGGGGCACGCCCCCCGAGGCGATCGCCCGGCTCGAGCGCGCGTTCGTGGGCGCGGCCCAGAGCGGCGAGTTCCGCGAGTTCGCCGGGCGCATGGGCGCGGCCGTCGAGGTGCTCGGGGCTCGGGACTTCGATCGCTTCATGGCGAGCGACGACCGCGAGGTCGCGGGCCTGATGGAGCAGATCGGGCTCAAGAAGCAGTAGCGCCGCGGAGGGGCGACCGCGCGCGTGGCCTCCCGCGACCGCCGACTCGCCCTGGGGCTCGCGGCGCTGGCCCTCCTCTACCTGGCCGCGGCCCGCCGCTATCCGCCGGGCACGCCCGCCGAGCCCGGCCCCGGTGTCTTCCCCATCGCCGCGGGCGCCGCGCTGTTCCTCGTGGCCGCGTGGCTCTTCGCCGTCTCCTCATCGGCCGGCGCTGCGCGTCCGGACGAGCGACGGTGGTCGGCGCCGGTGCTGGGCGTCGCCGCCGCCCTCGTGGGCTACGCGGCGCTTCTGCCGCTGGCCGGATTCGCCGCCACGTCGTTTGCCCTCGTGGCCGTCACCGCGTGGCACATGGGGCTCCCGGGCTGGTGGCGGCCACTGGCGCTGGGCGCCGGGGTGGTGATGGCAGCGCGCGGCCTCTTCGTCTGGTGGCTGGGCGTGCCCCTGCCGTGAGCGACCTCTTCGTCGCGCTGACCCCCGCCAATCTACTCGCGTGCCTGGCCGGCACCGCCCTCGGCACGCTCGTCGGCGTGCTGCCGGGCCTCGGCCCCGCGGGCGCCATGGCGCTCGTGCTGCCACTCATCGTCAAGCTCGGGCCCACCGCGGGCCTCATCATGCTGGCGGGCGTCTACTACGGCGCGATGTACGGGGGCTCCACGACGTCGATCCTCGTGAACGTGCCCGGGGAGGCGGCCAGCGTGGTGACCGCCATCGACGGCTACCGGCTCGCCCGGCGCGGCCGCGCCGGCGCGGCGCTCGCGGTGGCGGCCGTCGCGTCCTTCGTGGCCGGCACCGTCAGCGTGATCGCGCTCCAGCTCTTCGCGCCCCGCGTGGCGCGCCTCGCGCTCGCCTTCGGTCCCGCGGAATATTTCGCCTTCGCGCTGCTTGGGCTCGTGCTCCTCTCGAACCTCTCCGGCGGATCGCGGCCCAAGACCCTGGCCATGGTGGTGCTGGGCCTCCTGCTCTCGACGGTAGGCATGGATCCGCTCGGGGGGACCGTGCGCTTCACCTTCGACGTGCAGGGTGCGCAGGCGGGTCTCAGCTTCGTGGCCGTGACCACCGGGCTCTTCGGGGTGGCCGAGGTGCTGGCCGCGGCGTCCGCGCCCGACGCGCCGGCGGCGGCCACGCGCGTGCGGTTCCGCGAGCTTTACCCGAGCCGCCACGAGATGCGCCGCGCGGTGCCGCCCATGCTCCGTGGCACCGCCCTCGGCTTCCTCATCGGGCTCGTGCCCGGCCCCTCCGCCACCATCGCCTCGTTCGTGTCCTATGGCGTGGAACGGCGCGTGTCGCGCCATCGGGCCGAGCTGGGGCAGGGGGCCATCGAGGGCGTGGCCGGCCCGGAGGCGGCCAACAACGCCGCGGCCGGTGGCGGCATGATTCCTCTCCTGTCGCTCGGGCTGCCGTTCACGCCGTCCACCGCGGTTCTGCTGAGCGGGATGCTGCTCATGAGCGTCACGCCGGGACCGTTCCTGTTGCGCGATCATCCGCAGGTGTTCTGGGGCGTGATCGGCAGCTTCTACGTGGGGAACGTGATGCTGCTGCTGCTGAATCTTCCATTGGTGGGTTTGTTTGCCCGGGTGGCGACTGTTCCGTCCCGCTGGCTCATGCCGGTGGTGCTGGTGCTCTGCGCCGTCGCCGCCTACGCCGACAACAACAATCTCTTCGACGTCTGGGTGATGGTGGCGGCGGGCCTCGCCGGGTATGCGATGCGGGGTCTCGGGCTCTCGCCCGCGCCGCTGGTGCTCGGCCTCGTGCTGGGGCCGCTGCTCGAGCGCTCGCTGCTGCAGGCGCTCACCATCGGCCGGGGTGACGTGCGCGAGCTGTGGGCCTCCGCGCCCGCGGCCCTCATGCTCGCCGCCGTCGCGGTGGCCCTGCTCGCCCCCCTCGCGGCGCCTCTGCTCCGTCGCGTCCGGACCGCGCGCGAGCCCTGAGCGCGGCGCGCTAGACCGGGTCGGGGAAGATGCGCTTGAACACCGCCGGCGAGCCCGCGTCGAGCTTCATGAAGGGCCGGACGCGATGGGTCCACGGGTTGAGATCGCGCACCCGGTTCCACGCCTCGCTCTTCGGCACGTCCGCGCGCTCGAACTCGTAGACGGTGAGGTACTTGGGCTGGCCGTCCACCACCATGTAGCGCCGCGCGCGGATCACGCCGGGCACGCCCAGGTAGTCCGGCACGTACACGGTGTTGTACCAGGCGTTCCACTCCTCCTCGAACGCGGCGGGGATGTCCATGCGGCCCATCTGGAGATACGGCGAGGGGCCCATGGTGAGCTCGATGGGGTTGGTCCGCGCGGGGAAGAGCTGGCGGTAGCCCTGCACGAGATAGTTGCGCCCCACGTGGCCGCCCGAGGCCTTGGTGCGCCAGGGGGACGGCCGGAAGCGTACCTCGTCGAGGAACGCGGACGTCCGGAGCACGCTCACGTCCTCCAGCTCGTACATGGCGAGGTACTTCGGCCCGCCGGAGATGGCCTCGTAGCGCGCGGCGGAGAGGAAGCCCGGCACCTTGAGGAGATGCTGGAGGTGCTCCTCGTTGTACCAGCGGTTGAACTCCGCCTCGTGGGGCGCATCGACGTCGGTCCAGAGCATCAAGAGGCCGGTGCCTCGCGTCTTGGCCATGGAGTCCTCCGGCGGCCCCCCGGACGGCGGGACGCGGTTAGCGGCGGGCGTGCGCGATGAGGGCAGCGAAGAGGCGGCGCGCGGGATCGGAGTGGCCGATCAGCTCCTCGGGATGCCACTGCACGGCGATGGCGAAGCCCTGGTGCTCCGGCAGCTCGATGCCCTCGACGATCTGGTCGGGCGCCCACGCGCAGGCGACGAGGCCGCGGCCCAGCTCCTTGACCGCCTGATGATGCATGCTGTTCACCTCGACCACATCGGCGCCCAGCACCTCGGCGAGCCGGCTCCCCGGCGTGACCTTCACGGTGTGGGTGGGCTGATCGCGGCGCTCCCTCTGACTGTGGGGGAGCGTGGTGCCGGCCTCCGTGCCGACGTCCTGGAAGAGGCTCCCGCCGAGGGCGACGTTCAGCACCTGCATGCCGCGGCAGATGCAGAGGAGCGGCATGCCGTGCTCGAGGGCCCAGCGCGCCGCGGCTGTCTCGAAGGCGTCCCGGATCGGGGCCACGTCGTAGAGCGTGGGATGCGGCGCCTCACCGAAGCAGGCGGGATCGATGTCGCCACCGCCGGTGAGCAGCAGGCCGTCGAGGCCGGCGGCCAGCCGCTCCCACGAGCGGGGCGAGAGCTGCGGCGGCAGCACCACCGGCACGCCACCCGCCTGCTGGATCGCGTTGAGATAGGTGGAGTTCACGTACGCGCGCTCGGGACTCGTCCCCACGGTGATGGACGCGCTGACGCCGATGAGCGGGAACGTCGACATGTCGCCATGTTAACATGCTGGCCATGAGCCTCGACGCCGCCCAGAATCAGAAGGAAGCGCCGGGGGCCGCCTCCGGCCTCATGAATCAGGTCATGGGCCGCCGCTGGATGGTGGCCGCGGGTCATCCGCTGGCCGCCCAGGCGGCCGCGCGTATCCTCGAGGCGGGCGGCAACGCCGTCGACGCCGGTGCCGCCGCGGGCATGATGCTCGGGGTGGTGCATCCCGACATGGTGAGCTTCGCCGGCGTGGGACCCACGCTGGTGCACGTCGCGCGTACCAGGAAGACGTACGAGATCTCCGGTGTGGGGCCCTATCCCCGCCTGGCCACTGCCGAGCACTTCCGCACCGCGCACCGCGGGGAAATCCCCGTCGGCTTGCCGCGCACCGTCGTGCCCGCCACTCCGGACGTCTGGTGCACCGCCATCGCGCGCTGGGGCACCAAGAGCTTCACCGAGATCGCCGCGCCGTCCTTCGAGTGCGCGCGCGACGGCTACCCGGTCTCCACGTTCAGCGCCGCCATGTTCGCGCGCAGCGCGGAGAAGATGTCGCGGTGGGCCTCGAACGCGGAGCTCTACCTCCCCGGGGGCAAGCCGCCCGCGGCCGGCCAGATCCTGGTGGAGCGCGAGCTGGCCGGCACCATCAAGACCATGATGACGGCGGAGGCGCGCGCGAGGCGTCAGGGCCGCGTGAAGGCCATCCGCGCCGCCCGGGACGCGTTCTACCGCGGCGACATCGCGCGTCGCATCGCCGCCTATCACGAGAAGCACGGGGGGCTGCTCCGCTACGAGGACCTCGCCGGCTTCCACGTCGAGGTGGCCCCCGCCCTCCGCGCGCCGTTCCACGACTACGAGGTCGCCACCTGCGGTTTCTGGTGCCAGGGGCCGGTGTTCCTCCAGATGCTGAATCTCATCGAGGCCTACGACTTCGGTGCGCTCGGGCACAACGCGCCGCGCGCGCTCCACGTGCTGGTGGAGGCGATGAAGCTGGCCTTCGCGGACCGCGAGGCCTACTACGGCGACCCGCGGCACGTGAAGGTGCCGGCGGACGGCCTCCTCTCCAAGGTGTACGCGGCGGCCCGCCGCGCCCTCATCCACGAGGACCGCGCCTGGCCCGACATGCCGCCCGCGGGTGATCCCTACGGTCTCGCCGCGGTGCGGAATGGCGCGCCCCGCACGCCGCCCGCGGCGCGCGGCCTCAGCGGCTCGCTCGACACCTCCTACGTGGCGGTGATCGACGAGCAGGGCAATGCCTTCTCGTCCACGCCGAGCGACCCCTGCGTCGACTCGCCGGTGATCCCCGGCGTGGGCTGCGTGGTGTCGCCGCGCGGCTCCCAGGGCTGGCTCGTGCCTGGGCATCCGAGCGAGGTGGCGCCGGGCAAGCGACCGCGCCTCACCCCGGCCCCGGCCATGGCCTTCAAGGACGGACGGATCTTCCTGGCATTCGGCACGCCCGGCGGCGACGTGCAGCAGCAGGCCATGCTGCAGGTGCTGCTGAACGTGACGGCCCACGGCATGCCGCTCCAGCGGGCCATCGAGGCGCCGCGTCTGGCCACGCGCTCGTTCCCCGACTCCTTCTGGCCGCACCCCCACGCGCCCGGCATGCTCGAGGTGGAGAAGCGGGTGTCCGCGGAGACGCGGCAAGCGCTCGCCGCCCTCGGCCACGGCGTGAGCGACTGGCCCGAGTGGGACTGGCGCGCCGGCGCCGTCTGCGCGGTGATGGTCGGCCACGACGGCGCGCGCCTCGGCGGCGCCGATCCCCGCCGCGGCGCCCACGCCATCGGCTGGTAGCGCGCCCGCGCCCCGGGCGTGCATCCCGAAGCCGCGCGCTGGGTCCGGGCCCTCGGCCTCACCCCGCATCCCGAGGGTGGATTCTTCAAGGAGACGTATCGGTCCGTCGAAGGCATTGTTTCGGCGCATCTGCCCGCGCGCTTCGGCGGCGATCGGGCCTTCGCCACCGCGATCTACTTCCTGCTCGAGGGCCGGCAGGTCTCGCGCCTGCACCGCATCCGCTCCGACGAGGTCTGGCACTACCACGCGGGCGGGCCGCTCACCGTGTACGCCATCGCGCCGGACGGCGCCCTCAGCCAGGCCGCGCTGGGGCTCGACGTGGAGGCGGGGCAGACGCCGCAGCACGTGGTGCCGGCCGGGCACTGGTTCGGGGCCGCGCTCGAGGGGCCCGACGGCTACGCGCTGGTGAGCTGCACGGTGGCGCCGGGCTTCGACTTCGCCGAGCTCGAGCTGGCGCACCGGGAGGCCCTTGTCGCCCGTTACCCGCAGCACGCCGCGCTGATCGAGCGCCTCACGCCGTGACGGCGTCGGGCAATCTCTTCGGCGCGCTTCCCCGCGAGCTCCCCGAGGAGCTGGTGACCGTGCTCGCGGAAGGACCCGCCGTCCGGGTGGAGCGCATCGTCTCCAGCGGCCAGGTGACGCCGCCCGGCGAGTGGTACGACAGCGAACGGGAGGAGTGGGTGGCGCTGCTCGCGGGCGCCGCGCGGCTACGCTTCGAGGGGCAGCCGGCGGCGCAGACGCTGGCGCCGGGCGACTGGGTGCGCATTCCCGCCCACGCGCGGCATCGGGTGGAGTGGACGGATCCGGCGCGCCCGACGGTCTGGCTCGCCGTGCACTTCTAGGCGCTACGCCGCCGGCACCGGCACGCGCGCGGCCGCCGGGCTCGGCGTGGGCGTCGTCGATACGTTCTCTTCCTTGATGGCGAGCGCCATGCCCGAGGCGATGAAGGCGAGGATCGCCGCGGAGACGAAGGCCCAGGAGTACGAGCCGGTGAGATCGAAGATCCAGCCGCCCGCCGCCGCCCCGAGGGCACTGCCCACCTGGTGCGAGAAGTAGATCCACCCCGAGAGCATCCCCACCGAGTAGCGGCCGAAGATGTTCGCGGTGAGGGTGGTGGTGGGCGGCACGGTGGAGATGTAGTTGAGCCCGAAGACGGCGGCGAAGATGTGGAGCGACGGCACATTCCAGACGTAGAGCAGGAACAGGAGCGACAGCCCCCGCACCCCGTAGTAGACCGCGAGCGGCCCCTTGCGCCCGAAGCGGTCGCAGATCCAGCCGGACAGGATGGTGCCGACGATGTTCATGGCTCCCATCACTCCGAGGGCCTGCGCGGCGTGCATTTCCGAGAAGCCGTGCTCGGCGGCATGCGGCACGAGGTGCGTGAGCACGAGGCCGTTCGAGGTGTAGCCGCACACGAAGAACGTGGCCGCGAGGAGCCAGAACGCGGGATGCGTCATCGCCTCGCCGAGGGCCACGCGCCGCTCGGCCGCGGCCGCCTGGTGACCGGCCGCGCCGGCGTGCGTGCGCGCCCCGTAGGCCGCGACGCCCATCTGGGCGGGGCTGTCGCGCACGAGCAGCACGGTGATCGGGATCGCGGTGAGGAACACGCTGATGCCCAGCCACAGGAAGGATTGCCGCCAGCCGTAGTGAAGCGTGAGCCACACGGCGAGCGGGATCACGACGAGCTGGCCCGCCGACATGCCCGCGCCCAGCATGCCCAGCACCAGCCCGCGGCGCGCCTCGAACCAGCGCGCGGCGATGGTGGCCGCGGTGGACATGCCCATGCCGCCCGCGCCGATCGCCATCAGGACGCCGGCGGTGAGGTAGAGCTCCCACAGGCTCGTGATTCGCGACGAGAGGATGGAGCCCAGCCCGAGCACGGCGAGGAACAGGACCATCACGCGCTTGGGGCCCCAGCGATCGGCGAGCCAGCCCACGAAGGGCCCGATGGCGCCGAGGAGCAGGAGGCTCAGCGCCGCCGCGCCGGAGAGCGACGCGCGGTCCCAGCCGAACTCGGTCTCCAGCGGCTTGATGAACGTGCCGAACACCGCGCGCAAGCCGGACGCGGTGAGCATGATCAGGACGACGGCGGCGAGCACGACCCACGCGTAATGGAGACGAGGCGGCGATGCGCTCATGAGTCCTCCCCGTGAATCATGTCTTCTGATGGTGCGGGGAGACCAGCAGATTCGTCCCCGCCAATGGGGCGGCGTGGAGGCGGGAAATTGGCCCCTCACCCCGCCCTCCCCTGAGGGGAGAGGGGCGCGGGTGGGGGGGATGCAGCGGCGAGGCGACGCTTCTAGACCGCGTGGGCCTCGACGCGCTTCTCGAACACGATGCGGTCGCCCTGGGCGCCCACCACGATGGTGTCGCCGTCGTGGAACTCCCCGTTCAGGAGGGCCAGGGCCAGCGGATCCTGAATCAACCTCTGAATCGTGCGCTTGAGCGGCCGCGCTCCGTAGGCGGGGTCGTAGCCCTCGCGCGCGAGGAGGGCCTCCGCCGCCTGGGTCAGCTCGAGCGTGATGCGCCGCTGGGCCAGCCGCTCGCGCAGCCGCCCGAGCTGGATGGTCACGATCTGCGCGATCTCGTCCCGTCCCAGCGAGTGGAAGATCACGATCTCGTCGATGCGGTTCAGGAACTCGGGCCGCAGCGACTCCCGGAGAGTCTGCATGACGAGCGGGCGCACCTTGTCCGTGGACTCGCCCTCGTGGAAGAGATGGCTCCCGAGGTTCGAGGTCATGATCACCACCGTGTTGCGGAAGTCCACCGTGCGGCCCTGGCCGTCGGTGAGCCGCCCGTCGTCGAGCACCTGGAGGAGCACGTTGAACACATCGCCGTGCGCCTTCTCGACCTCGTCGAAGAGGATGACGGAATACGGGCGCCGCCGCACCGCCTCGGTGAGCTGGCCGCCCTCGTCGTATCCCACGTAGCCCGGCGGGGCGCCGATGAGGCGGGCCACCGTGTGCTTCTCCATGTACTCCGACATGTCGATGCGGATCATCGCCCGCTCGTCGTCGAACAGGAACTCGGCGAGCGCGCGCGCCAGCTCGGTCTTGCCCACGCCGGTGGGGCCGAGGAAGAGGAACGAGCCGATGGGCCGGTTGGGATCCGACAGCCCCGAGCGCGCCCGCCGGACGGCGTTCGACACCGCGATGATGGCCTCGCGCTGGCCGATCACCCGCCGGGAGAGGCGCTCCTCCATCATCACGAGCTTCTGCACCTCGGCCTCGAGGAGCCGCGTCACCGGGATCCCCGTCCACTTCGCCACCGTCTGGGCGATGTCCTCCTCGTCCACCTCTTCCTTCAGCATGCGGCCGGCCTTGCCGAGGTCGGCGAGGCGGGTGTTCTCCTCCTCCGCCTTCCGCTCCAGCTCGTGCAGCGTGCCGTAGCGGAGCTCCGCCGCCTTCTGGAGATCGCCCTTGCGCTCCGCCTCCGCCATCGCCTGGCGCCCGGCCTCGATGTCCTCCTTCACCTTGGCGATGGAGAGGATGGCCTGCTTCTCCGCGCTCCACCGCGCCTTGAGGGCGGTGAGCTTCTCCTTGAGATCGGCCAGCTCGGCGTCGATGCGGGCCAGGCGCTCCTGGGATACGGCGTCGGTCTCGCGCGCCACCGAGACCCGCTCGATGCCCAGCTGCATGATGCGGCGCTGGATCTCGTCGATCTCCTGGGGCACGGAGTCGATCTCCATCCGGAGTCGGGACGCGGCTTCGTCGATGAGGTCGATGGCCTTGTCGGGCAGGAAGCGATCGGTGATGTAGCGGTGCGAGAGCACCGCCGCCGCCACCAGCCCCGCGTCCTTGATCTTCACCTTGTGGTGGACCTCGTACTTCTCCTTGAGCCCGCGGAGGATCGCAATTGTATCCTCCACCGAGGGCTCCTTCACCATCACCGGCTGGAACCGGCGCTCGAGGGCCGGGTCCTTCTCGATGTGCTTGCGGTACTCGTCCAGCGTCGTGGCGCCCACGCAGCGCAGCTCGCCCCGCGCGAGCTGGGGCTTGAGCATGTTGGCGGCGTCCACCGCGCCCTCCGCCGCGCCCGCCCCCACCAGGGTGTGGAGCTCGTCGATGAAGCAGACGATCTCGCCGTTGGACTCGGTGATCTCGCGGAGCACGGCCTTGAGCCGGTCCTCGAACTCGCCGCGATACTTCGAGCCCGCGATCATGGACCCGATGTCGAGGGCGACCAGGCGCTTGTTGCGCAGGCTCTCCGGCACGTCGCCGGCCACGATGCGCTGGGCCAGCCCCTCCACGATGGCGGTCTTGCCCACCCCGGGCTCGCCGATGAGGACGGGGTTGTTCTTGGTGCGCCGCGAGAGCACCTGGACGACCCGACGGATCTCTTCATCCCGGCCGATCACCGGGTCGAGCTTCCCGGTCCGCGCCAGCTCGGTGAGATCGCGCGAGTAGCGCTGGAGGGCCTGGTACTTCTCCTCGGGGTTCTGATCCGTCACGCGCTGGCTGCCGCGCACCTCCACGAGGGCCCGATAGATGCCTTCCGGCGTCACGCCCTGGGCGGCGAGGATGCGCGCGGCGGGGCCGGACTTGTCCTGGGCGATCCCGATGAGCAGATGCTCGGTCGAGCAGTACTCGTCCTTCAGGCGCTGGGCCTCGTCCCACGCGGTGTTCAGGACCTTCTCGAGCCGCGGCCCCACGTACTGGCGGCCGCCGCCGGACACCTTGGGCAGCCGCTCGAGCTCGGCCTTCACCTGGCGGTCGATGATCTCGGCGCGGGCGCCCAGCTTGGCGAGGAGCGGGCCCACCACGCCTTCCTGCTGCTCCACCAGCGCCAGGAGCAGGTGCTCGGGCTCGAGCGCCTGATGATTGCCCTGGTCGGCCAGGGACTGCGCCGCCTGCACCGCTTCCTGCGCCTTCACGGTCAACTTGTCGAACCGCATGGCTCTGTCCTCTTAAGTCCTCTCCGGCCGGAGCTTCCTGAGCTCCGCCAGCAGCTCCTTCTCCTTCGCGCTGAGCCCCGAGGGGATGCTCACCTGTACCCGCACGAACTGATCCCCACTGCCGCCACCCTTGAGATGCGGCATCCCGTAGCCGGGGAGCCGGAACACGCGCCCCGAGGACGTCTCGGGCGGGATCTTCATCGAGACATTGCCCTTGAGGGTGGGCACCTGCGTCTCCACGCCGAGCGCAGCGTCCGGATAGGCCACCGGCAGGTCCACGTGGAGATCGTCGCCCTTACGCTCAAATTTGCCGTGGGGCTTCACGGTGACGCGGAGGTAGAGGTCGCCCTTCCGTCCGCTCACGCCCGCCGGCCCCTCGCCGGCCACGCGCACGCGCGAGCCGGTGTCCACGCCCGCCGGGATCTTCACCTCGAGGCGCCGCTGCGTCTTCTTCCAGCCCGTGCCTCGGCACGTCTCACAAGGTTTCCCCCCGCGATGACCGGCGCCGCCGCAGGTCGGGCATACCTCGTCCATGTCGAAGGCGATGGGCTTGGCGATGCCGCTGAACGCCTCCTCCAGGGTCAGCTCGATGGCCGCCTCGGCGTCATTGCCCGCTGTCTCGGCCCCGGCGCGCCCGGCGAAGTCGCCCAGGTCGCCGAGATCGCCCAGATCGCCGAAGCCCCCGCGCCGGAAGTCACGCACGCGCCCGCCCGCGCGGCCGGTGCGGCGACCCAGGTCACCGAATATGGTCTGGAAGAAGTCGGAGAACCCGCCGAAGTCTCCACCGCTGGTCTCGAAGTGGACCTCGCCGGGCCCCCACGTCGTGCGGCTGCCCGCGCCGGCCTGCGCCTGCCGCTCCCAGTCCGGGCCGAGCGTGTCGTAGCGCCGCCGCTTCTCGGGGTCGGACAGGACCTCGTAGGCCTCGTTGATCTCCTGGAAGCGGCCGACCGAGGACTTGTCCTTGGCGACGTCGGGGTGATACTTCCGGGCGAGCTTCCGGTAGGCGGTCTTGATGGCCTTTTCGTCGGCCGACCGTTCGATTCCCAGCGTCTTGTAATAATCTTTGAATTCCATGGGCTTAGATAGCGAAGCGGCGCCCGACCTTCGGGCCCGGTCGGCGCCGCTCTCGTTTAAAGTCTAGCAGACGATTTCCCGACGTGCAGGGACCGGGCGGCGCTGTCCGGTCGGTGCGATGCTAGACGGGTAGGAGCCACTCCATGGAAGCGAGACCGCGACCGAGCCGGATCGCCGCTGGGCCCCCGTCCGTCACGGACCCCGTCTGTGGCATGGCCGTGATCCCCGGTGAGGCGGCGGGGGGCAGCGCCGAGCACGCGGGGACGACCTACTGGTTCTGCGGCCCCTCGTGTCGCGCGAAGTTCAGCGCGAATCCCACGCGCTACGTGCCTGCAGCGGGCGCTTCGGCCCCGCGGGCAACGCCGCCCGCCGACACCCGCATCTACACCTGTCCCATGCATCCCGAGGTTCGCCAGGTCGGCCCCGGCAGCTGCCCCAAATGCGGCATGGCGCTCGAGCCGTTCGAGCCGATGGACAGCGCGGCCGAAGACAACGCCGAGCTCCACGACATGACCCGGCGGTTCTGGATCAGCGCCGTGCTGACCGGTCCCATCGTCGCGCTCGCCATGGGCGAGATGGTCGCTCCCGATCTGGTGGTGGGTCGGCTGGGCGCGCCGGCGCTCCTCTGGGTCCAGCTCGTGCTCGCCACGCCGGTCGTCGTCTGGGGTGGGTGGCCGTTCTTCGCGCGCGGCTGGCAGTCCATCGTCAATCGCAGCCTCAACATGTTCACGCTGATCGCGCTGGGCACGGGCACCGCCTACGTCTACAGCGTGTTCGCCGTGCTGTTCCCCGACATGCTGCCCCGGACCTTGCGCCACGGCGGGGCGCCGCCCATCTACTTCGAGGCCGCGGCCGTCATCACCACCCTGGTGCTCCTGGGCCAGGTGCTGGAGCTGCGCGCGCGCAGCGCGACGTCCGGCGCCATTCGTGCCCTGCTCGGGCTGGCTCCGAAGACCGCCCGCCGGTTGCGGGCGGACGGGACGGAGGAAGACGTCGCGCTGACCGAGGTCCAGGTCGCGGACCGGCTCCGAGTACGGCCGGGCGAGCGCGTGCCGGTGGACGGCGTGGTACTCGAGGGCCGGAGCGCGGTGGACGAATCCATGGTGACCGGCGAGGCCATCCCCGTGGAGAAGGCGCCGGACGCGCGCGTGACCGGTGGCACCGTGAACGGGACCGGCAGCTTCGTCATGCGAGCCGATCGGGTCGGGGCGGACACGCTGCTCGCGCAGATCGTCCGCATGGTCGCCGAGGCGCAGCGGAGCCGCGCGCCCATTCAGCGGCTGGCCGATCAGGTGTCCGCATGGTTCGTGCCCGCGGTGGTTGTCGTCGCCGTGCTGACGGCAATCGTCTGGGGCTTCTACGGGCCGGAGCCGCGCCTGGCCTATGCCCTGGTGAACGCGGTGGCGGTGCTGATCATCGCGTGCCCGTGCGCGCTGGGGCTCGCCACGCCGATGTCGATCATGGTGGGCACGGGGCGCGGCGCCCAGGCCGGCGTGCTCATCAAGAACGCGCAGGCCCTCGAGACGCTCGAGGGGGTGGACACCGTGGTGGTGGACAAGACGGGCACGCTGACGGAGGGCAAGCCGCGCCTGGTGTCCGTGGTCGCGGCCGGGGGGCATAGCGAGGCGGAGGTGGTCGCGCTCGCCGCCGGGCTGGAGCGGGGAAGCGAGCACCCCCTGGCCGCGGCCATCCTGGCGGGCGCCGCGGAGCGAGGCGTCGCGCCGGCGGCGGTGACCGAGTTCCGCTCGCTCACGGGCCGGGGCGTGGTCGGTACGGCCGGGGGCCCGCGGGTCGCGCTGGGCAATACGCGCCTGCTCGGAGAGCTGGGCGTGGCGCCGGGGCCGCTGGCCGCGCGGGCCGAGAGCCTGCGGGCCCAGGGGCAGACGGTGATGTTCCTGGCCATCGACACCGCGGTGGCGGGGATACTCGGCGTGGCCGACCCCATCAAGCCGACGACGCCGGAGGCGATCCGTGACCTCCAGGAGCAGCGGCTCGGCGTCACCATGCTGAGCGGCGACAGTCAGGTCACCGCGAAGGCGGTGGCGGCGACGCTCCGGCTGGACGGCGTGATCGCGGAGGTGCTGCCGGAGCAGAAGGTGGAGGTGGTGCGGCGCCTCCAGGGCGAAGGCCACATCGTGGCCATGGCCGGCGACGGCGTCAACGACGCTCCCGCGCTGGCGCAGGCGGACGTGGGCATCGCCATGGGCACCGGTACCGACGTGGCGATGGAGAGCGCGGACGTCACCCTCGTGAAGGGCGATCTGCGCGGCATCGTGCGGGCGCGGCGGCTGTCGCACGCCACCATGCGCAATATCCGCCAGAACCTGGTGTGGGCCTTCCTCTACAACGTCCTCGGCGTGCCCATCGCCGCGGGCGCCCTCTATCCCTGGTTCGGCCTGCTCCTGAGCCCCATCATGGCCAGCGCGGCCATGAGCCTCAGCTCGGTGTCGGTCATCGCCAACGCCCTCCGGCTCCGGCGCGTCCGGCTCTGAGCCGCGGCGTCCGCTAGCCCTTTCCCGTCGCGGTAAACGCTACGTAAAGGGCCTGGTTGCCCCGCTGCAGCAGCAGGGTGACCCGGTCGCCCTCCTTCACGTCGCGGGTGACGCGCTCGAACTCCTGCATGGTGCGGATCCGCTGCCGATTGACCTCGCGGATCACGTCGCCGCGCTGGAGCCCGGCCTCGGCAGCGGCGCTGTCATCCTCCACGCGCGCCACCACGACGCCCTCCAGGTTGCGCAGGTTGAGCTGGCGCGCGATGTCCGGGGTGATCGGCCGCACGTCGAGGCCGAGGAGGCTCTTGCCCTTGCCGCCGGTCTTGAGGGCCACCGCGTCGTCCGGCGTCTCCGCGATCTTGATCTCGACCGTCCTGGTGCCTTTGTCGCGCCACAGCGTCAGGGGGACCCCCCGGCCGGGCGTCGTGTTCGCCACCGCCCGCTGCAGGTCCTGCGGTCCCTCGAGCTTCTTGCCGTCGAACTCGGTGATGATGTCGCCGGCCTGAATGCCCGCCTTCTCCGCGGGGCTGTCCGCGACCACGTCCGAGATGAGGGCCCCGCGCGGCTCCTTCATCCCGAAGCCCTTGGCCAGCTCCGGGGTGAGGGGCTGGATGGACACGCCCAGCCAGCCGCGGGTGACCTTCCCCTTGGCCACCAGCTCGGTGTAGATCCGCTTGGCCATGTTGACGGGAATGGAGAAGCCGATGCCGACATTGCCGCCGGAGCGAGACAGGATGGCGCTGTTGATCCCCACCACCTCGCCGCTCATGTTGACGAGCGGCCCGCCGGAGTTGCCCGGATTGATGGCGGCGTCCGTCTGGAGGAAGTCGTCGAAGGCGCCCCCGGTGAGCGAGCGGCCCTTCGCGCTGATGATCCCGGCGGTCACCGTCTGCTGGAGGCCGAACGGGGAGCCGATGGCCACCACCCAGTCGCCGACCTTGAGGCGATCGGAGTCGCCCAGCGAGGCGGCGCGGAAGGGGCCGCCGCCCTGAAGGCGCAGCACCGCCAGGTCCGTGCGCCGGTCCGTCCCGACCACCTTGGCCTTGTGCTTCTTGCCGTCGGAGGTGACCACCTCGATGTCGGTGGCGCGCTCCACCACGTGCGCGTTGGTGAGCGCGACACCGGACGCATCCACGATCACGCCGGAGCCCAGGCTCCGCTGGAGCTGCTCCCGCTCCGGGACGTCACCGAAGAAGCGGCGGAAGAACTCGTCGCCGAAGAACTCCTCCACGGGCGTGCGGCCACTGCCTCCCCGGACGATGCTGTTGATGTTGATGACCGCCGGGCCCACCGTCTCCACGACTTGCGCGAAGGTCCCGGAGCCGAGGGGCAGGGCGGCCGGGATGAGACGCGCGCCCTCGGTGGGGGTGACGGGAAGCGGGGCCGGCGTGGCGGGGCGGCGGTCGGACTGCGCATGGCCGGCAACCCAGCCGCCGGCCACGCCGAGACCCACCGCGAAGACGAGGAGCACGAGCATGCGGCTGCGCCGTATCGAGATCATCGAGAGGCCTCCGCGGCGCCGGCCAAAAGTTCCCGCAACCGGTCGCCCTCGATGGTTTCGCGCTGCTTCAGCTCCGCGGCGGCGGCCACCAGAACGCCCTTCTTGGCCGTCATGAGCCCCCGCACGCGGTCGTAGATGCGGTCGACGATGGTCCGCGTCTCCTCGTCGATGGTGCGGGCGGTGTCCTCGCCGAAGTCCCGCTCGGCGGGCAGGCCCGCGCCCTTCAAGAAGAGCGCCTGCTGGCCGCCCCCGAAGGTGAGCGGGCCCAGCTTCTCGGACATGCCGTACTGCATGACCATGAGGCGCGCCATCTCGGTGGAGCGCTCGAGGTCGTTGTGGGCGCCCGTGGACACCTCGCCGTACACGACCTCCTCGGCGGCGCGGCCGCCCAGCAGCACCGCGATGCGGTCCTCGAGCTCGCTCCGGGTGAGGAGGTAGCGGTCCTCCAGCGGCAGCTGATACGTGGCCCCGAGCGCGCCGATGCCTCGGGGAATGATGGTGACCTTGTGCACGGGATCGGCGTGGGGCAGGGACGTCGCCACCATGGCGTGGCCGATCTCGTGGTGGGCCACGATGTCGCGCTCCTTCTCGGAGAGCACGCGGCTGCGCCGCTCCAGGCCCCCGATGACGCGGTCCACCGCTTCCTCGAGGTCGGCCATCTCGACCGCGCTCTTGCCCTTGCGGGCGGCGAGGAGCGCGGCCTCGTTGATGAGGTTGGCGAGATCCGCCCCCGCCATGCCGGGGGTGCGGGCGGCGAGGACGCGCAGGTCCACCTCGGGGGCGAGCTGCACGTTGCGGGCATGCACCCGCAGAATGGCCTCGCGGCCCTTCACGTCGGGCCGGTCCACCACGACCTGCCGATCGAAGCGGCCGGCTCTCAACAGGGCCGCGTCGAGCACCTCGGGCCGGTTCGTCGCGGCCATGATGATCACGCCCTTGGAGGAGTCGAATCCGTCCATCTCGGCGAGGATCTGGTTGAGGGTTTGCTCGCGCTCGTCGTGGCCGCCCACCAGGCCGGTGGATCCCGCCCGCGACTTGCCGATGGCGTCCAGCTCGTCGATGAAGATGATGCAGGGGGCCTTCTCCTTCGCCTGCTCGAAGAGGTCCCGCACCCGGGCCGCGCCCACGCCCACGAACATCTCCACGAACTCCGAGCCCGACAGGAAGAAGAACGGCACGTCGGCCTCGCCGGCGACGGCCCGCGCGAGCAGGGTCTTGCCGGTGCCGGGCGGCCCCACGAGCAGCACGCCCTTGGGGATGCGGCCGCCCAGGCGCTGGTATTTCTTCGGATTCTTCAGGAAATCGACGACCTCGACCAGCTCGGCCTTGGCCTCCTCCACCCCGGCCACGTCGGCGAAGGTGGTCTTGAGCTCGCGGCGGTCGTAGATCTTGGCCTTCGAGCGCCCGAACGACAGGGCCTGGGTCGGCCCGCCGCCGATGCGCCGCATGAGGAAGATCCAGATCCCGGCCATCACGCCCAGGGGCAGCACCCAGCCGAAGAGGAGGTCGCGCCAGAACGTGTTCTCGATGCGGCCCGCGAACTCGATCTTGTGAGCTTCGAGCTCCTTGATGAGCGAGGCGTCGTCCACGCCGGGGATGCGGGTGGTCTTGAACACGGTCGGGCCGGGCTCGGCGCGGAAGAAGGCCCGGACCCGGTCACCGGGGCGAGGCTGGGGGGCGGGCAGGGCGCCCGGCTTGAGGGTGCCCTGGATCTCCCGGTCGGTGACGAAGACCTTGTCGACCTTGTCCTCACGGACCATGGCGAGGAACTGGCTCATGGGAAGCTCGATGGTCTGCGGGGACACGAGCCAGCTCTGCACCACCGACAGCACCACCGCGGCGATGAGGACGTAGATGAGCGAGAACTGCGTCTTCTGCCGGATCGGACGCTTCATGGTCCCAAGGTTAGCAGGTGATCCCCGGCGGCGGCTCGTAGTTCGGGACCTTGTAGGTCGCCATGAGCGGGTCGTCCCAGATCTCCAGGGGGATGACCCCGAGATCCTTCTGGCCGTCGAAGCCGAGCGGGCGCACCCGGCGCGCCAGCTCCGCGGCGGGCAGCCGCCCCTCCAGGTAGTCGAGGGCCGCCGCCTTCTCGACGAACACCGCCACGCTCTCGTTCACCGGCTGGCCGCTCTTGAGCGTGCCGGGCTTGAGCCAGCTCACCACCACCGAGAAGCCTTCCACGTTCGAATCGACGACCACGTCGTGGATGGTGGCCATCCGGCGCATGAGATCGATACCGAAGCGGGAGAACATGGCGGACATGCGCCGCGGCTGGGGGACGGCGCCGAACTGCGGGTCCTCCTTCTGGTCGATGATGACCCAGGTGGAGAAGTAGCGGTCGTCGCCCGCCGCGAACTTGGGACGCTGGAAGCCGATGCTCTGCTTCTGCACGTCCACCCAGGGCAGGCATCCATACACGTACTCGGAGAACTTCAGGAGCCGGGGCTGATGCGCGGCAGCCAGCGCGCGCCCCTTCGGCGTCGTGTAGCGCTCGAGAGGGATGACCTTGTCCTCGATCGGCCCCGCGAGCGCGACGCCGCCGCCCCCGGCGCCAGCCGCGAGCACGAGCAGCCCGACTGCGGCCCAGCGGGCCCCTCTCACGGCGGCTAGTTCTGGAAGATCTGGTCGGGGCTGACCGTGATCGCCTTGCCCCACCAGTTCTCCGAGCGGGCCGCGTCGATGTCCGCCCGCGCGACGCGCGGCGCCGTGCCTTCGCGGTTCCGCATCGAGAACGTCGCGTGCTGACCCGAGGCGAAGTGGCTGCTGTGAGCGCGCCACTCGGCCCACTCCTCCGAGGTGGCGCAGCCGCCAGCGGCGGCCCCGACGGCGAGAACGAGAGCGGGAACCAGCATCCGGATGCGCATGATCACGACCTCCTGTGGAGCAGCGGTTCGTCGGTGCCCTTCATTGGTGATCGATCCGTATCATACCGACTGGCCGCGGCACCCGCAACCGCGTCGGCCGTCGCGGCGCGGGGACGCTCGCCGCTTTTGTCCTTGCGACGCCCGCGCTTCTGAGGCAAAGTTCCTGCAACCCCCGAGGTGCACCAGTGACCGAGTTCCTGACCCTCCACGAAGATCCCACGGGCCTGCGGCGGCCGATCCTCATCATGGCCTTCGCCGGATGGAACGACGCCGCGGAGTCGGCGACGGGCGCGGCGCGCTATCTGGGCCAGGTGTGGCCGTCGCGGCCCTTCGCCAGCATCGACCCCGAGGAGTTCTATCACTTCGGGCTGTCGCGCCCCTACGTGCGCTTCAAGACGGGCTCGAAGACCGAGCGCGAGGTCATCTGGCCCGTCACGGAATTCTCGCTCTCCCAGCCGGACACGCTCGACCGCGACATCATCGTGGGAGTGGCCGTCGAGCCGCATCTCAAGTGGCGCACCTACTGCGCCGCCGTCCTTCAGCTCGCCCGGCGCGCCGGCGCCTCCCTGGTGCTGACCCTGGGCGCGCTGCTCGCGGAGGTGCCGCACACGCGGCCGGTGCGCCTGACCGGCGGCTCGCATGACCCCGAGCTGGCCGCGCGGCTGGGAATCCGGCCCACGCGCTACGAGGGCCCCACCGGCATCGTGGGGGTGCTCAACACCATGGCCCGCGACCAGGACGTGCCCACGGCCAGCCTCTGGGCCAATGTCCCGCATTACATCTCCGGGATCGAGAACCCGAAGGCGTCCATGGCCCTGGTGCGCCGGGTGCTCTCGCTGCTCAACGCGGAGGCCGACCTGTCCGATCTCGAGGAGTCCGCCAAGCAGTTCGAGCAGAACCTCGAGGAGATCGTGTCCCAGAACGCGAAGATCGCCGACTACATCAAGAAGCTCGAGAAGAAGAAGCCGGAGGACGGGCCCGAGGACGCGGTGGACGAGGCGCCCCCCGCCGCCGAGAAGCGCGACGAGCTGCCGCCGTCCAGCGATCTCGTGGCGGAGATCGAGCAGTTCCTCCGGCAGCAGCGCCCCGAATCCTCCTGATCGGGCGCGCCTGATCGGACGCTTCGGGGCGGCCGGGCCTTCGGCATACAATGGGGCCATGCGCGCGCGCATGGCCCTCCTCCTCGCCGCGCTGCTCCTCGTCCCCTCCGCCGCCGGCGCGGTGACGCCGGGCCGTCCCCCGGGGCTCAGCGTGCGCATCTCTCCGACCGCCCCGCGGCAGGGGGACATGGTCTTCGTGCTCGTCACGGGCGCCCAGGGAGCGCGCGACGTCGAGGGGAGCCTCGACGGCCGGTCGCTGGCCTTTTTCCCTTACGGCGAGAACTGGGCCGCGCTGATCGGCGTGGACCTGGACGCGCGCCCCGGCAAGGTGCCCTGGCGGGTGGGCGTGATCGGCGGGACGGGCGTTGCCTCGACCCGAGCGGGCAGCGTGGCGATTCGCGCGCGCACCTTTCCGGTCCAGCACCTCACCCTGCCGAACGAGATGGTGGAGCTCGACGCGGAATCCGAGCGGCGCGCCGCCGCGGAGGCCGCGCGGCTCCGCACGCTCTACGACACCCGGTCGCCGGATCGCTTCTGGCAAGGGCGCTTCACCCGCCCGGTGCGGGCGGAGGGGCCGGGCTCGGGCTTCGGCTCCCGGCGCGTCATCAACGGCAAGCCGCGCAGTCCGCACGGCGGCACCGACTGGTCGGCCGAGCGCGGCACCCCGGTGGTCGCGGCCAATCGCGGGCGCGTGGCGCTGGTGGGCGACTTCTTCTTCGGCGGGAACCTGGTGGCGCTCGACCACGGGCTCGGCCTCTACACGCTCTACATGCACCTCGACCGAGTGGACGTCAGAGAAGGCGCGGTGGTGGAGCGCGGCGAGCCGCTCGGCACCGTGGGATCCACGGGGCGGGCGACCGGGCCGCATCTCCATTTCCAGGTGCAGGCGGGCCGCTCGCGCGTGGACCCCGCCACGCTCTTCGCCCTTCCCGTCGGCGACTAGGAGAGCTAGAGCCGCAGGCTGCCGCTCAGCACGGTGACGGCGGAGCCGCCCACGCGCACCCGAGCGGCCGACGTGCCGCCGCTCGCGATCTCGACACGCAGCCGGCCCGGTCGGCCCACCGTGTCGCCCTGCTCGGCGGTGAACGCCCCGCGGCCACCGTCGAGGCGCACCACGCCGGCCTCCGCGAGCCACAGGGCCAGCGGCGAGTGCACCGACCCGGTGACGATGTCCTCGGGGATTCCAAATCCCGGCGCGAAGAAACGGCAGTGTGACGCCGAGCCCGCGTCCACCGTCTCCCGCGTCACCACGCACACCCCGCGCAGCCCGTGGGCCCCCGCGAAGGCAGCGAGGGCCCCCATGTCGGGCGAGAGCGCCTGGAGCGGAGCCAGCCCGGTGAGAGGCAGCAGCGCGTCGGTGTCCGCGGTCATGGCCGGCCGCGCCCAGCTGCCGATATGCGCGGGCGCGAGCCCCAGCGCGGCCAGCAGCGGCGGCAGCGGGGCCGTCAAGGCCCGCGGCGGCTGCACCGGGGGCGCGAGCCACATGACGGTGACGCCCTCGCGCCGCTCGATGGTCACCGGCAGCAGCCCCATGGCGGTCTCGAACGTCACCTCGCCGGCCGGGAGCCGTCCCGTCTCGAAGAGGGCGTGGACGCCGCCCAGCGTGGTGTGGCCCGAGTAGGGAATCTCGCGCGTGGGCGAGCGGTAGCGCAGGCGATAGGCGGCGTCACCTCGCGTCGCGCGGAAGACGAAGCACGTCCCGGCCAGGCGCAACTCCGCCGCGATGCGGGCCATGTCGGTCTCGCTGAGCCCGTCGGCGTCCAGGACGGCGCCGGCGGGGTTCCCCGCGAACGCGCGGGTCGTGAAGATGTCGGCCTGGAGGAACGGGACGGTGCGGGGCACCGCTAGCGGCGCGGCGCGGCCGCCCGGACGAGCGCGAGGTTCTCGTCCACCGTATCCTTGGCGGTGATGGCCCGGAACACCACCTCGTCCACCGCGCCGTGCCACGCGGCCACCGCCGCCGGCACCGCGTCCGCGCGGGCGGCGGCGATGGCGGTGTCAATGGGCTTGGTGTTCATGCGTTGGAAGTGCGCCGCGTACGCGGGGATGGCGGCATAGCGATCGCTCTCCTCGCGGAGGCGGTCGGCGCCCTCGGCGAGGGCCAGGCGCACGTAGGCATAGGTGCGCGGCGGCGTCCGGCCGGCCGTGCGCGCGCCCTCGCGCACCCACTCCGTCGCCTTCCGCGCGTAGGCGGGCGTGAGCCAGTTGAACAGGACGCCGTCGGCGACCTCGCCCGCGAGCTGGCACATCCTGGGGCCGAGCGCGGCCACGACGATGCGCGTCTGGAGGCTCTTGCGGAGCGCGGCCACTCCGTCGCGCACGCGCGCCAGCGACTGCGGGTTCGGGCTGCCCACCCCGAGGAGCAGCCGCGGCAGCGGCAGGCCCTGCGCCTTGACGCCTTCCACGATCGCCTCAGGCCCGCGCGTGTGCAGCGGGATGACCCCCACGCCGAGCGCCACCCGCTTCGTCTCGCGCCCGGCCACGGCGAGGGCGGCGAGGCCATCGATGGGGCCGGGATGGTTCACCCAGAAGGAGTCGTAGCCGAGCGCCTCGGCCTCGCGCGCACAGGCGCGGATGACGTCGGGGGCGATGCCGGCGAAGAGCGCGAAGCCGAATCCCATTGCCTTGTCCTCCTCGGGTGGTGCACGGTAGCGGGCGTGCCCGGCGCCAATCGTATCCTGATTTGGATGTGCGCGCTCATCGCCGTCAATCAGCTGGGCTTCGGCAGCATCATGCCGGTCATCGCGCTCTACGCCCGCTCCTTCGGCGTGTCGCAGTCCGCCATCGGCGTGGCGGTGGCGGTGTACGGGCTGGCGCGCTTCCTCGTCGCCTTGCCCGCGGGTCAGCTCGCGGACCGCGTGGGCCGCCGCACCGTGCTGGCCCTCGGCGGGCTCGTGACCGCGGTGGGCAATCTCGGCTGCGCCCTGGCGCCCGACTACGGGACCTTCGTGGTGGCGCGCTTCGTGTCGGGCGTCGGCGCCGCGCTCGTCATCACCACCGGGGCCATCGTGCTCGCCGACATCACCACGCCGGCGCGGCGCGGGCGCGTGATGTCGGTGTACCAGGGGACCTTTCTCTTCGCCGTCGGCGTGGGGCCCTTGCCCGGCGGGCTCCTCGCCGAGCGCTACGGGCTGCCCGCGCCCTTCGCGTTCTACGCGGTGGCCGGCGTGATCGCGTCCGCGCTCGCCTATCTCCGGGTGCCGGAGACGCGGAACTTCCGCGGCGCGGCCGAGGCGGCGGCCGAGGCGGCGCCGGCAGCCTTCGGGGCGCAGCTCCGCCTGCTCGCGGGCCGGCTCGGCTTCGTCCTCGTCGGGCTCACCGCGTTCATGAACGCGGTGGCGCGTACCGGCGCCCTCTTCAGCGTAATCCCCATCCTTGCCCGCGACCGCCTGGCACTCTCTACGGACCGCATCGGATTCGGCCTGGCGGTGGCGAGCATCGTCGGGCTGGCGCTGGCCTATCCCGCGGGCGTGATGGTGGACCGCTATGGGCGCAAGGTCGTCATCGTGCCGGCGACGGTGATGGCGGGGGTGTCGCTGATGGTGTTTCTCTTCGCGCCGTCATACGCGTGGTTCCTCGTGGGCTGCGCGGTGTGGAGCGTGGCCGCGGGGATCGGCGGGGCCGCGCCCGCCGCCTACGCCGCCGACGTCGCGCCGCCCGGCATGAACGCGGCGGCCATGAGCGCGTACCGCATGGTGGGCGACCTCGGCTACGTGGTGGGCCCGGTGGTGCTGGGCGTGGCCGCCGATCTCGCCGGCGCCGACGCCACCCTCGCCGCCACCGCGGCGCTGCTGGTCGCCGTCGCCGCCGTCTTCGCACGGCTGGCGCCCGAGACCTATCGCGCCGGCCGGCCCTAGTCTCTCAGAGCTGGATGCGCGCGCGCAGCGCGCGAGCCTGGCGGCCGAGGGCGCGAGTCGACCACACGGTGCCGAGCGAGCGCGCCATCATTCCGTAGACGCGGAGGCGCGGCACCTTCAGCACGAGGGTGGGATCGAGCCAGTTGGGCGCCTTCGCGAGCAGATCCAGCGTGCGGAGGCCGATGAGCAGCGGCCACGCGCAGGCCAGCCGCATGCGCGTCTCCGCGCGCGGAATGGCGAAGGTGTACTGCCAGCCCGCCTCGTAGTGGTCCAGCGCCACGTTGAGCAGCTCCACCAGCAGCGGGCGCAGGGCGGGGCCGGTGGCGGGGTCGAGGAGATCGCGCGGCTCGAGGCCGAGGAGCGCCAGGTCGTCGCTGGGCAGATAGCAGCGCCCGTTCCGGAGATCGCGGGGAATGTCACGCAGCACGTTGGTGAGCTGCAGCCCCTTGCCGAAGCGCACGCCGAGGGGCGTCATCTTCACGGGATCCCAGCGCGCGAGGCGGGGGCGATGGGCGATGTGCACCTCGGTCCAGAACTCGCCCACGCAACCCGCCACCATGTAGGTGTAGCGGTCGAGATCGGTACGGGTGGGCAGCGCGGTCAGGCCCGCGGCGTCCTCGCCGGGAAAGGTCTCGAGATCCCACGTCATCCCCGACACGATGGTGGTGAGGACGCGCTGGACGCGCGCGCGGTCGGCGGCGGGGAGGGCGCGGTAGGCTCCGAGGCACTCGCCCAGGCGCCCGAGCAGGGTGCGCTCGGCGACGTCGGTCTGGGTGTCGCGCGTGGCCGCCACGATGGCCTCGACGCGCCCGACCTGCGGGCCCTCCAGCTCGTCGCGCAGGGCGGCGAGGTGCACGAGGCGGGCGCCGCGCGGGAGGAGGCGGGTGTCGGCGATGGTGTCGGCGGCGCGGGCGAGGAGATAGGCGATGCCGAGAGTGGGCCGCACCGCCGCGGGCAGCACGGCGAGCGAGAGATAGAAGGACCGACTGACCCGCTTGAGGAGCTGGCCGGTGAGATCCGGCCCCGCCACCCGCCTAGTCCTGATCCATCGGGTTCAAGGGCTTCTCGTCGGGGTTCTCCTTCGCCCGCTTCATGCTCTCCTGGAATTTCCGGTCGAGCACCTTGCCCTTGTTCTTCTCCGCTTCCATCTGCTCCTTGAAGAGCTGCTCCCGGCGCGCCGCCTCACCCTTGAGCGACGAGAGCATGCCGCCCAGATCCATGCCCGACTTCTGCCGGGGCGGCGGCTCGTGGGCGATCACCGCCTCCAGCGCGGGATCGATGGTGAGGCGTCCGTTGCAGCCGGGGCAGGTGACGGTGAAGCTCTTGGCCATGTCCTCCTCCTCAGCCCACCATCGGGGGAGCCTTCAGCCCACCATTCCGAACGTGCGTTCGATGTTGGCCGCGAGCCCGGCACGCCACGGGCGATAGGAGCCGTAGACCGAGAACGGCTTCTCGTAGGTCGGCGCCAGCCGCTCGGTCACGCGCGCCTTGACCTCGTCGAGGGTGGCGCCGCGCGCGGCTTCCTCCCGCACCGCCGCCACCATGTCGTGCACGTAGCCGCGGAAGGTCTTGAGCCAGTCGCGCCCGGCGGGCTCGCCGTGGCCCATGACGAGATGGGTCCAGTCCAGCTCGGCGAGCCGGTCCAGGGTGCCCACCCAGTCCTCGGGGTAGCCGTCGCCCATGAACGGGGTCCAGCCGATGACGGCGTCGCCGGTGATCACGACCTTCTCCCTGGGCAGATACACGAACACGTCGCCCTCGGTGTGGGCGCGACCCAGGTAGAGGAGCTGGATCTCGCGGTCCCGGCGGTAGAGCGTCATCGTGCGCTCGAAGGCCATGGTGGGAAGCGCGGGCTGGAGGGCGCCCACCTCCGCCTGATAGGCCTTAGCGAGCTCGAGCTCGGCGGCGAGCTTCGCCCGCTGATCCGGCGCGGTGGCCGCGGCCAGCTCGCTCTTGAGGCGGGCGATCTCCGCCGGCATCTGGCGCACGTGATCGCCGATCCGCTTGAGGCCCTTCCTCACCATGGCCTCGCGCGTGATCTGGTTGGTGATGATCTCGGCATCGGGATACGCGGCGGGGTAGACTTCATTCCCGTGCCAGTGATCCCAGTGGAAATGGGTGTTCACCACGTAGCGAACAGGCCGGGCGGTGAGGGCGCGCAGCTCCTGCACGATCACCCGCGCCGCCGAGGGCTTGGAGTGCGTGTCCACGACAACCACGCCGTCGTCGCTCTCGATGATGGCGGTATTGCAGTTGACCTTGTACGCGGGCGCCGCCACCGCGACGTGCACGCCGTCGGCGATCTTCTTCACGTCGAACTTCGCGTCGCCCGCGCCCAGCCCCTCGTGTCCGCAGCAGTCCATGCCGTACTATCCCACAGGGCGTCAGCCGGCGAAAGGAGACCGTGATGGAGCGTCGCACGCTGGGCAGGACCGGGCTCGAGGTGAACCCGCTGGGTTTCGGCTGTGGGGCGGTGGGCGGCCTCATGACGCGCGGGGAGGCGCGCGATCAGGAGCGCGCGGTGGCGCGGGCGCTGGAGCTGGGCATCAACTACTTCGACACCGCGCCGATCTACGGCGACGGCGAGTCGGAGAGGAATCTCGGGCGAGTGTGGAAGGCGCTCAAGCCGGCCGCCTACGTGGGGACCAAGGTGCGCCTGAGCCCGGACGAGCGCGGCCGCATCGCTGCCGCCGTGCCCGCCGCGCTGGAGGCGAGCCTCAAGCGCCTGCAGATGGAACGCGTGGATCTGCTCCAGCTCCACAACGTCATCGACCCCGCGCACCCGCGTGGGGTGGACGCCCGCAAGGTGCTGGAGGAAGTGGTCCCCGCCCTCGACAAGCTCAAGCAGGCGGGCAAGGCGCGCTTCTACGGCATCACCGCCCTCGGCGAGACGGCCTCGCTGTCGCGGGTGCTGGAGGCGCGCGCCCTCGACACCGCCCAGGTGTGCCTGAATCTCCTCAACCCCAGCGCCGCCGGCCCGGTGCCCAGGGGCTTTCCCGCCCAGGACTTCGACGGGCTCTTGCCGCGGGCCCGCGCCAACGGGGTGGGCGCCATCATCATCCGCGTGCTGGCGGGCGGTGCGCTCTCCGGCACGGAGTCGCGGCACGCGGTGGCCGCGCCCGAGGTCGAGCCCATCGCCTCAGGCCCGGACTACGTGGCCGACGTGCGCCGGGGCCGGACCCTCGACGCGCTCGCGCGCGAGGGCCACGCGGGGAGCGTGGTCGAGGCGGCGCTTCGCTTCCCGCTGTCGAGCCCGGCGGTGTCCACCGTGCTCGTGGGCTATTCCACCCTCGACCACCTGGAATACGCGGCGGCCTGCATGGCCAAGGGCCCGCTGCCGCCGGCCGCGCTCCAGCGCCTCGCGGAGATCTGGAAGGGCTGGGCGGGGAGCGCGTAGTGAGAAGTCTGCACATCACGATCTCGCCCTTGCTCCTCCGGGCGGACGAGCTGGTCAAGTAAGACAATGGGTATTGACTCGCCGGGTCTCGATTGCTA
>DATEDO010000111.1:0-33522 GCA_035281625.1 Candidatus Methylomirabilota bacterium | reverse complement strand
GGTGGGGCCCTTGGTCCTGCACGGCTGGCTGAACCAGATCGTGATCTTCGGCTTTCCGCTGTCGTACTGGTTTGCCGGGCAAGGGTCCCTCGCCATCTTCATCGTGCTGATCGTCTGGTACGCGGTGAAGATGAACCAGCTCGACCGAAAGTACGGTCTTCAGGAAGAGGGGGCCTGACGCCATGTCCTGGGGAAAGATCTTCGGCGTCTACACGGGCGCGTTCGTCCTCTTCACCATCCTGCTCGCAATCCTCGAGTACATGCAGCTCATTCCGAACCGGGGCATCGCCTATACCTACCTGATCGTCACCATCGGCGTCTACGCGCTCATCGGCGTGCTCAGCCGGACCGCCAAGCCCGATCAGTACTACGTGGCGGGCCGCGGTGTGCCGGCCTTCTTCAATGGCATGGCGACCGGGGCCGACTGGATGAGCGCGGCCTCGTTCATCTCCATGGCGGGTGCCCTCTACGCCACCGGCTACGACGGGCTCGCCTACGTGTCCGGCTGGACGGGCGGCTACGTCCTGCTCGCGGTCTACCTGGCGCCGTATCTTCGCAAGTTCGGCGCGTACACCATTCCCGACTTCCTCGCCCTGCGCTACGGGGGGAACACCGCGCGCGTGGTCGGTCTCGTGATGGCCATCGGCGCCTCCTTCACCTATCTCATCGCGCAGATCACCGGGGTCGGCATCATCATGGGCCGTTTCCTCGGCATGGACTTCAACGTGGGCGCCTTCGTGGGGCTCGCCGGTATCCTCGTCTGCTCGATGCTGGGCGGCATGCGCGCGGTGACCTGGACTCAGGTCGCCCAGTACATCATCCTGATCATCGCGTACATCACCCCGGTGGCCATGCTGTCGTACAAGCATTTCGGGGTGCCCCTGCCGGAGTTCACCTACGGCCGGGTCCTCCAGGACATCACCCAGATCGAGACGCAGATGGGTCTGAAGAAGCTCTGGGTCGACATGGCGCCCGGGGGGATGCTGAACTGGTTCGCCCTCTGCTTCTGCATGATGGTCGGCACCGCCGGCCTGCCGCACATCCTGATGCGGTATTACACCACGCCGTCGGTGAAGGAGGCCCGCTCCTCCGTGGGCTGGTCCCTCTTCTTCATCTTCCTGCTCTACTTCACCGCGCCCGCCTACGCCGCCTTCGCCAAGTGGACGGTGCTCACCAGCGTCATCGGCAAGAAGATCGACGAGCTCCCGCAGTGGGTGCACCGCTGGGGCGACTCGATCAATGGCGTGAAGGAACGGAGCCTCGGGCTCTTCGACATCGTGGACCAGAACAAGGACGGCGTCCTTCAGCTCAGCGACTTCGTGATCAGGTCCACTGACTTCGTCGTGCTCGCGACTCCCGAGATCGCGGGCCTCCCCTTCGTGGTCACCGGTCTCGTCATGGCCGGCGGCCTGGCCGCGGCGCTCTCCACCGCGGATGGGCTGCTCCTCACCATCTCCAACGCCCTTTCCCACGACCTCTACTACAAGATCATCAATCCCAACGCCTCCATCGTGAAGCGGCTGACCACCGCGCGCATCCTCCTCGTCGTCGCCGCCGTCGCGGGGGCGTGGGTGGCCACGTTCCGTATCAACATCATCGTGGCCGTCGTCGCGTATGCGTTCGCGCTGGCGGGTTCCGGCTTCTTCCCCGCCCTCGTCATGGGCATCTTCTGGAAGCGGGCCAACAAGCAAGGGGCCATCGCCGGCATGATCGCGGGCTTCCTCACCGCGCTCGTGCTGATCGTCATCGGACGGAACTGGGGGATCTATCCCCTGGGCGTCAAGGAGATCGGGGCCGGCCTGTTCGGCGTGCCGGTCGGGTTCATCGTCATCTGGGCGGTGTCCCTCATGTACCCGCCTCCCGATGCCAAGACGTTGGATCTGGTCGAAAGCGTGCGCTATCCCAAGGGCACCACGCTCAGGCTGGCGGGCGTCGAGTAGGAATTGCTGTAGGCGGGACCGGCGTCCCCGGGGATTCTTGGCCCTGGGGACGCCGGCTCCCCCTCGTGATCCGTGGCGGACTTTCTCCTTCAGACCGTCAACTACCTTCTCGCCACCGCGCAGTGGCTCATCGTGGGCCGCCTCGTGCTGGGCCTCTTCATTCGCAATCCCGCGAACGCGGTGTGGCAGGTGTTCCTCATCAGCACGGAGCCGCCGTATCGAGTAAGCCGTCGGCTGACCGGCGGCCACGTCGGGGAGCGCTGGATCCCCCTTGTCTCGCTCGTCTGGCTTCTCGTCGCGAGAGTGGGCGTGCACGCCGTCCGCCGGAGCCTGGGGAGCTAGTCGACGATCCACCGCGGACCCGGGGTACCATGGTGACGAGGCGGCTCCTCCCGATGGCACCTTCGGCCCGGACGCCCTACGGATTCGTGACGCCGCGTCCACTGGCGCGCGTGGTCGTCGCCCTGCTCGCACTCGATCTCCTCCTCGCGTGGGCTGTCCTGCTGGGTGTCCGCACCTTCGTCGAACGGGTCTGGTTCGGGCTGGCGGGGTACTTCATCCGTGAGGGGACACTGGCTCAGCACGCCGGTCAGATCGAAACCGCCCGTCTCGCCCAGGGCCTGGTGTGGATTGCCGCCGCGGCGGCCTTTCTCGCCTGGATGCACCGGGCCTATCGGAACCTGCCCGCCCTCGGCGCCAGTCGGCTGGGCTACTCGCCGCGGTGGGCAGTGGGCGCCTTCCTCGTTCCGGTGCTCAACCTCGTGCATCCGTATCACGTCGTGCGGGAGCTGTGGCGCGAAAGCCATGTCGATCCCGCCGACGTGGGCACGAGCCTTTCCGCCAGCCTGATCCGGTGGTGGTGGGTGCTCTTCGTCGCATCGGTGTTGGCCGATCCGGTGGTGGGGCGTTTGGCCGAGGCGGCGGTGGGGCGCCTCGAGGCCGGAGGGCGGCTGGAGCTGCTCGTGATCGGCGAGATGACCGAGATTGCCGCCGGCGTGCTCGCGATCATCATCGTGACGCGCACGACCCGTCTCCAGGAGGAATCCGTCGCCCGCCAACTGGGAGCTCCCCACGACGGGCGATCGTGATCAGCTGCACCACGGGGGACCGACAGGAGGCGCCCGATGACGGCGCGCACGCCGGCGCCGGGCGGTGATTCGGCGCTGCTCGCGCGCCGAGCCCGCGATCTGGTGCGGCGTCCGACCGTCTCCTGCCGGCCCGACACGCCGGTGTCGGAAGCGGCCCGGCTCATGTCCCGCCACGGCGTGGGCTCGGTTGTGGTCAGCGATGGCGCCGGCGCTCCCGTCGGCATCGTGACCGACCGGGATCTGCGCAATCGCGTGGTCGCTGCCGCGGTCCCGGTCACGACGGCGGTGCGCGCGATCATGTCCGCGCCCCTGCGCGCCATCCCGGCGGGCGCCCTCGCGCTCGAGGCCTTGCTCGAGATGACCCGGCACGGCATCCACCATCTGGGCGTGATCGAGGAGGGGCGACTGCTGGGAATGATCTCGAGCCACGACCTCGTCAGCCTGCAGTCGGCGCACCCGGTGGGCCTGGCCGCCGACATGGAGCGGGCCACGACCCTCGACGAGCTGGCGAGGCCGGCGTCGCGCCTGGTCGACGTCATCCGTGCGCTCGCCGACGGCGGCGCGCAAGCGGTCGAGATCGGTCGCATCATCGCGGAGCTGAACGATCGAACCGTGCGCCGCCTCCTCGCCCTCGTGGAGGCGGCAATCGCGGCCGACGCGGGCCACCGCCCGCCCGCGCCCTATTCTTGGCTGGTGGCGGGCAGCGAGGGCCGGCGCGAGCAGACCCTGAAGACCGATCAGGATAACGGCCTCGTCTACCAGGATCCGGACCCCGCGGAGGCGCCGGCCTGCGAGGCGTACTTCCGTCGGCTGAGCGCCGCCGCCGCCGACGGCCTGAGCCGGATGGGCTTCCCGCCCTGTCCAGGGGGCTTCATGGCCTCCAACCCGCGATGGTGTCGGCCGCTCTCCGCGTGGCGGGCGGAGGTCGACACGTGGCTGGAGACCCCGGAGCCGCAGCGCCTCCTGCTCGCGTCCGTCTTCTGCGACATCCGGCCCGTGGCCGGCGACGAGCGGCCTGGCCTCGCGCTGTGGCAGTGGATCTGCGAGCGCGCGCCCGCCTCGCCGCTGTTTCTCCGCTTCATGGCGCTCTCCGCGCTCGAGCACGCGCCCGCGCTCGACCTGCTGGGCCGCCTCGGCGTGGCACGTCGAGGGCCGCACCGGGGCCGGATCGACCTGAAGGCCTCGGCCATCCTGCCCGTGACCCAGGCGATGCGGGTGTATGCGCTGGCGCTCGGGAGCGCCGAAACCAACACGATGGACCGCCTGCAAGTGGCCCAGGACCAGGGCGCACTGCCCTCGGCGGAGAGCCGCGATGTGCGGGACGCCTACGCCGTCGTGTCGCGTCTTCGCCTCCGGCATCAGCTCGACCTCCTCGCCGCCGGGCAAGCCCCCGACAATTGGATCGACCCCGCCGCGCTGCCGCGGACCGATCGGGCGGTGCTCAAGGAAGCGTTCAAGACCATCGCGTGGCTACAGCGGCTGCTCGAGGACCGCTTCCAGACCCGTCTCGTGAGCTAGCCGGCGATGCCCCGCGGCCGCTTCGAGCGGAAGCTGGTGATCGGGATCCTCGCCCTCTTCGTCCCACCCGCCGCATTCGCGGTCGGCGCCGTGCTGTTCCTTCGCGCGCGGGGGACGCTCGCGGATCCGTCGGTGCTGGCTGCCGTCCTGCTGGTCGGCAGTCTCGCGTTGCTCGCCTACCTGGCGGTGACCGCGGCGGCGCTCGGGCGGGTCGTCATCCGCTCGCTCCGCGCGGTGAGGCAGGGGGCCGAGCTCATCGGCACGGTGAATCCCGACCATCGGCTCCAGGCGCATACCGGCGACGAGATCGAGGGCCTTGCGGAAGACATCAACCGGCTGGCCGATCGGTGGGCCGCGGCCCGGCGCGCGCTCGCGGAGCAAGAGGCACGCGCCAACCGGGCGCTGACGGCGGAGCACGCTCGCCTGGCCGCGGTGCTGGAGCATCTCGACGAGGGGGTGCTCGTGGTGACGGGCCAGGGCACGATCGCGCTCGCGAATCGCGCGGCCGGCGGCCTGCTCGGCGCCGGCCGCCCACTGCTGGGGCGTAATGTCCTGGAGCTCGTCCCCGGCGAGCCGCTTGCGGGCTACCTGGCCCGTGTGCGCGCCGGCCAGCCGGTGCGGGTGCGGACATCGCTGCGAGGCCCGGACGGGCCCGTCGAGGCGCGGATCAGCTCGCTCGCGCCGAGCGCTCGCGGCGCCGATGGCCTGATTCTCGCGCTCCGTGGCTCCGAGGCGGCCGGCTCCGGAGGGCCCGCGATCCGGGGCATGGGGCTCGTGTCGGGGGTCTCCGTCGCCGAGCCCGGGCCCGAGCGGTCGCTCTTGTATGACTTCTCTCACTTCGAGGCCGTCACGAAGGGGCTCGACGCCGCCACCCGGGGCCAGCGTCTCGCCGAGACGACCTTCGCGGTGCTGGATACCGAGACCACCGGACTGTCCCCGCGCACCGGCGACCGCGTGGTGTCGATCGCGGTCGTGCTCCTCGACAGGGGTCGCGTGCGCGCCCAGGAGGCGTTCGACGCGCTGGTGAATCCGCAACGGCCCATCCCCGTCTCCAGCCAGCGCTTCCACGGCATCACCGACGCCATGGTGGCGGGCGCCCCGCGCATCGCAGAGGTGCTGAGCGCCCTCGCGCGCTACGTGGCCGATGCCCCGGTCGCCGGTCACGAGATCGCCTTCGATCTGGAGTTCCTGGACGCGGAGGCCCGCCGCACCGGCCTCCCGTCACTTGCCGATGGCCGGCCGATCCTGGACACACGGCTCATCTCCCACGCGATCCACGGTCCAGGCGTGTCCCATTCGCTGGAAGCCGTCGCCGAGCGTCTCGGTGTAACCATTCAGGCCCGCCACTCGGCCCTGGGCGACGCCCTGGCGACTGCGGAGATCCTCGCGCGTCTGCTGGAGCTCGCGAGCCGCCGCGGAATCGAGACGCTGGGCGACTTGCTCGACGCGATTCGAAGCCGCCGCCCGCTCGGCTAGGCCCTTCCGCGCCTCCACCCAAGCCCCCGGAAATTGGCACTTTCAAGGGCTTTCTCCCCCGAGCGGGGGGGAATTTCGCCCGCCTGAATCCATTTCGCCCGGACCGGGATCTTGATTATCAAGGGTTTGCGGGAAGTCAGCCAGCCGGATATGCGGGCATGCGGATTGCACCCTTCCCGTCCAACGTCAGGGACGGGGTAGGCGACCCGATGCCCTAGGAGGATAGAGCGATGGACGACATCAAAAAGCGGCTCGAGAGCGAGCTGAGCCATACCGTGAATCGGATTCGCCGCATGGGCGGCGCCGTGGTGTTCGAGGAATTCCCGGGCGCGCTCGGGGACAACTCCCCCTTCGCCGATGAGGTGGATCTGATCCAGGAAAACGAGAATCGCGAGATGAGCTTCGCCACGCGGAGCATGCTGGTCGAGCGGGCCAACAAGCTGGCCGAGGCTCTCGAGCGGCTGCGGGAGGGCGAGTACGGCACCTGTCAGGAGTGCGGTGAGACGATCGCACCCGCCCGCCTGCGGGCCATGCCGGAGGTCACCACTTGCGTGCGCTGCCAGGACCGCCTCGAGCGACTGAAACGGCTCCAGCCGGTGGGGGCTTCTCGCAACGGAGAAGCGGCCGAGGAGGAGTAGCCCGGGCTACCCGCCCGCCGGCCGCGCCGCCGGGCCCGGCCCATCCAGGCGAGCCCGCACGAGCTCCGGCCGGTCGGTGATGAGACCGTCCGCACGCCACTCGACGAGCCGGTCCACCAGGACCGGCTCGTTGACCGTCCAGACATGGCACTCGCGGCCGGCCGCGCGGATCGCCGTCCGCTCGGCTTCGCCGAGCATCGCCGCCGACGGGCACACCGCGTTCAGCCCGGGCGCCAGATCCGCGACGGGGTCGAAGCGCCGGTAAGCGACCAGCATTCCCAGCCGGATGTCCCGGGACAGTGAGCGCATCATGCGCAGGGCGCCGACGTCGTCGGACTGCACCAGGCTTCGCGCGAGCACGTCGTAGACCTCGAGGAGCCCCACCACGCGCTCCTCCAGACCCGGGTACAGCGCGCTCCCACCGCGGAGCTCGATCCAGAAACGGGTCCGTTCACGAAAACGCTCCAGCACCTCCTGGAGCGTCTGCAGCCGCTGGCCCTCGAAGCCCCCACCGAACCAGCGGCCGGCGTCCAGCCGCTTGAGCTCACGGACGGTGAGCGCCCGCACGGCGCCCGCGCCGTCGGTGGTCCGCTCCAGCGTGTAGTCGTGGATCA
This sequence comes from Candidatus Methylomirabilota bacterium, assembly GCA_035281625.1. Classification (GTDB taxonomy): domain Bacteria; phylum Methylomirabilota; class Methylomirabilia; order Rokubacteriales; family CSP1-6; genus DASRWT01. The sequence continues at coordinate 26,248 of DATEDO010000111.1, read as the reverse complement.
CCACCGGCTGATCGTCGCGGGAGAGATGCACGTCGAGCTGCAGCCCGTCGGCCCCCAGCTCGAGCGCCCGCTCGAACGCGGCGATGGTGTGCTCGGGCGCCACCGCGGAGGCTCCCCGGTGGGCGATGACGAGCGGGCGGTGGGGCGGGCTCATTGGCGGGTTCGCGTTGTCCATGGCAGTATCGGGGCGTGCGCACGCCCGTCCTCAACGTGTTCCGCCCCCTCGTCTGGCTCAGCGCGCGGGCCTACTGGGGTATCCGCTTCGAGGGGATCGAGCACATTCCGGCTCAGGGGCCGCTCGTCGTGACGCCCAATCACGTGACGTTCGCCGATCCGCCGCTGGTCAGCATTCCCATCCGTCGAGCCGTGCACTACATGGCGTGGGACCGGCTCTTCCAGATCCCGGGCCTCTCCTTGCTGATCCGGCGCCTGCGCGCCTTCCCCGTCGACATCGACTCCGCCGATCCCCGCGCCACGCGCGCGGCGGTGCGCCTCCTCGACGCGGGCCAGGTGGTCATGATATTTCCCGAGGCGGGCCGGAGCCTCGACGGCCGCCTTCAGCGGTTCAAGCTCGGCGCGTTTCGCCTGGCTTGCGCCCGGTCGGTGCCGGTATTGCCCGTCACCATCGTCGGTGGTCACGAGTCCTGGCCCCCGGGCCGCGTGCTCCCACGCCCGGGACGGCTCACCATTATCTACCACCAGGCGATCGCCCCCCCGCGCGACGCTGGCGATCTTCGCCACGCCGCGCGGGAGCTGGCCGATCGGGTGCGCGAGGCGGTGGCATCGCGGCTGCCCGCGGTGGTGGAGCCGCCGGCCACCGGCGAGGGCCGCGGCTGAGGGAAAGCGCGCGCGCCGTGAGGTCCGGGGCGTGCGCGTGAGCGGCGGCGCGCCGGGCTGGCACTACCGCCGGGTCATCGTGATGGAGCGCGTGCTCCTCGGCGACCTGCCCTTGCCGGCGTCACGGCTCGCCGTCCGGGTGGCCCAGCTCCTAGCCGAAGACCTGCCACGGCTCGTGATGCTGCGCCGAGAGCCCGGTGCGGCCGTCCTGGAGCGCCGGCTCGCGCGGGGCCATCGCTGCTTTGCCGCTTGGCACGAGGACCGTATCGTGCACGCTGGCTGGGCCGCGCCGCATGCGGCCTGGATCGACTTTCTCGAGTGGGAGATCCCCCTCGGTGCCGGCGACGTGTATCAGTACGACTCGTTCACCGCGCCGGACGTTCGCGGGCTGGGCGTGGCCGCGCTGCGCGTGGCCTGGATGGCGCGCCACTTTCAGGCGGAGGGAGCGCGGCGGCTGCTCGCCGTCGTCTGGCCGGGGAATCCCGGCGCGTTCCGGCCCCTCGAGCGGGTGGGATACCGCCGCCGTGGCAGCATTCGCGCGTTCCGGCTCGGGCCCTGGCGGCGGGTGATTCACGGGCGCAGCCTCTCGCGCCAGTAGCCCGTCGCGGTCGCGACCTGAGTCAGCGCGAGCAGGGCGGCCAGCGCGAGCCGGCGGTCGGCGTCGGCCCGTGTGAGGGGAAACGTGACGAGCCGGGCGTAGAAGGACGGTGGCTTGCCGGTCCCCCCGCCCCCGCGCACGCGGTGAAACCGCCGGGCGCCGCGGCCGTAGTTGACGTGCTGGCGCCAGAAGCTTCGCAGCGTGAGGTGATGTTCGTGCCGGACCACCGCGCCGGGAGCATGGACCAGCCGCCCCCCCGCCCGCAGCCAGCGATGACACAGCTCGCGATCCTCCCCGGCGGCCAGCGGAAAGCCGGTGTCGAAGCCGCCGCGCGCGCGGAACAGCGAGGCGGGCGCGGCCACGTTGTTCGAGGCGAAGAAGCCGTCGTCGCCGTGGCGGGCTCCCCACTCGTAGAGGTAATCCAGGAGGAGCTGGGTGGCGCTCGAGTAGGGGTTGTCCGGGAGCGCGTTCACCGTCCGGCCGCCGATGAGCCGATCCGAGCCTGCCACGGCGTGCGCGGCGAGCCCGCGCAGCCAGCCTGCCTCGGGCGCGCAGTCATCGTCGGTGAAGCCGAGGTACTCGCCCCGCGCGCGCGCCGCGCCCGTGTTGCGCGCCGCGGCCGGGCCGGCATGGACCTGGGTAACGAGCGTCACGTCGATGGTCGTGGGCGCCCCCTCGAGCGTCGCGCCGCCGCCGTCGTCCACCACGATGACCTCGAAGCGCTCGCGCGGGTAGTCGAGCCCGGCGAGGGCGCGAAGGCAGGCGGCGAGGCGCTCCGGACGCCGGTACGTGGGCACGATCACCGAGAAGAAGGGGAGCGCGGTCATCGCTTCACCGCGCGGGCGGCCACGAAGGCGCCGGTGAGGAACCGGGTCGGCGCCCCCTCGAGGCGCTCCAGCCCGCGCAGCACGAGGCCGATGGCGCCACGGAGACGCGCGCCACCCACCCGGGCGGCGAGGCCCATCGCAGCCGACGAGTGGTTCTCGAGGCCATGGAGGATCGCGGTGGTGTCGGTGACCTGGAAGCCCTGGCGGGTCAGGGCGGCGACGAGCTCCTCGCGCGCGAGTGTGTGGCCCAGGAAGAAGGGCTCGGGGCGAAGCCGGCGCTTCAGCCGGCCCACGAGGTAGGAGAGGCTCCGCGGGTTGTCCAGCGTGATCACGAGGATGCCGCCGGGCTTGAGCGCGCGGTGACACTCGGCCAGCGCCGCGGGGATGCCCGCCGCATCGGGGAAGTGGTCGAGGGTGGAGTTCGACACGATCACGTCGAGGGCGTCCTTGCCGAAGGGCAAGGCGAGCACATCGCCGGCGAGCAGGGCGGGAGGCGCCCCCTCCCGCGGGGCCCGCGACCGGGCGCGCCGGGCGATCACGGGAGAGATGTCGATCCCGGCGCGAAGCCCGCCCGGCGGAAGGTCGAAGAGGAAGTGATCAGGTCCGTGCGCCTCCTCGAAGAGATCGGTCTTGAGGAGCCGCTTGCCACGGAGATCGGGGCACCAGCGGGCGAGCAGGCGAAGATGAACGTCACGCTTGATCCCGCCGATGGTGGCGTCGTGATAGTAGTGGCCGGTCAACTCATGGGAGATCCTGTCCCAGTACGCGGAGCCAGACCGGTCGGCGCTCACGCGATCCAGCATGGAGGCGGCCGGCCTCCCCGGTCAACTGCGGCGTGACCCGACGCCTTGCTCGGGGCGGTGCGGGCCGCTAGAGTGGCGCCGTGCCGCACGCGACCGAGTCCGCGCTCAGGGGATGGCGCCGCCACGCGGCGATCGCGTTCATCACGCTGTGGCTGGGCGTCCAGATCGGGGTGCCGTTGGCTCAGAAGCTCGACGTGGAGACGCCCTTCGCGCCCTATCGCTATGCGCGGTACAGCTGGGCCATGTTCTCCCGTCTCGTGCCGCGCTACGAGGTGAGCCTCTACCGGCTGCGACCCCACGGCGCGCCCGAGCCCATTCCTGAGATCGACCACTGGGTGCGCGGGTATCGCTCGCCGGAGCCCATGCCCATGCGGGCGCTCTACGTGTCGGAGGGCGAGGTGCTCGACCGCTTCGGCGGGCTCGTCGCCGCGATCGCGCGTGAACGTCGCGACGGGTATACCTACGTGGCGTCGATCCGCTGGACGGCCAATCGCCCGCAGGGGCTGACCACGCAGGAGCTTCGCGCCGATGCCGCGCGCTAACGGGGGGTGGTTCGACCCGGTCCCCGCGTACCGGATCGCCACGCTGCGCGTGTGCCTCGCGGTGGTCACCCTGGTGTTCCACGTGCCGAAGTTCAACGGTCTCCTCGATGCCTACACCGCCTCGGCCTTTCACGTGGCGCCGGCCTTCGCCTGGATCCCCATGCCGGGGCGCGGGGCCGGCCTCGCCCTCATGGGCCTGCAGCATGTCGCCGCCTGGGCGCTGTTCCTTGGCTGGTGGCCGCGGCTGGCCGCCTGGACACTGACCGGCGCCGGCGCGTACATCATGGCGCTGGATGGAGAGCACTACTCCCACAACGCCCACTTTCACCTGACCCTCCTGGCCCTGGTCGGCTGCGCCGCGGATGGTGTGTCCCTGCGCCGCCTCGTGCTCGGCGCCGACGACGACGCGCGGGCCGCGGCCTGGCCGGAGCGGCTGATCCGGCTTCAACTGGCCATCGTCTTCTTCTTCGCCGCGCTCGACAAGGTCCTGAGCCCCCACTGGCGAATGACCGGCGCCGTGCTCACCGCGCCGGGCTTCGCGGCGCACGCGATGGGGCTCGCGGCGCTGCAGCGGGTGAACCAGGTGGTGTTGGGTGCGGTGCCGGGCGTGCTGAGCCTCGCCACCATTGCCACCGAGCTCGCCCTCGCGGCCGGCTTCGCCCTGCCGGCGCTGGCCGCGCTCGCCATCGTCCTCTCCGTGGGCTTCATGACGTATCTCGAGTTCATGGTGCGTCCCGGCGTGTTCACCTGGGACGTGCTCATCACCCTGCTGCTGCTCTCGCCCGCGGCCGATCGCGGCTGGCGAGTGGTGCACGCCGCCCGCGGCCTCCGGCCGCTGCTCGCGCGTCTGGACTGGATGCGAAGACTTCAATGGGTGGTCCCCATCCTGCCGTCGTCGCGCAGTACGCGCACCGTCGAGCCCGCGAAGGCCTCAGGCGGGCTGCACCTCGTGAGCCCGCGCGGTCGGGTGTTTTGCGGGCTCGCCGCCGTGTGCGCATTGCCGGCCGCGCTGCCCGGCCCACTGCTGGTGGGGCTCGTACTCGCCCGATTTGGCGGAGGGTTTCTCGCCGCGCGCGGGCTCGGCCGGTGGGACGACCTTCCATTTCTTGCCCTCGGCGCGTATCTTGCGTGCCGTCTCATCGTGACGGCGCGTGCCGCAGCCGGGCGGCGCGATTCGTCGCCGTCCGACGGCTGCGCACATGCGAATGCGGGCCAGATTCTTGACCCCTCTCGAGGGCGACGCTAGGATGGCTCTGCCGTCGTTGCGTGACGCTTTGCTCGCGGCGTAGTCGATGCAGTGTCCCCGCTGCCAGGCTGACAACAAGGGCGACCGACGCTTCTGCGCTTCATGCGGAGCGGCGTTGGCCGCGGTGTGCGCGGCGTGCGGGTTCGCCAATGAGGCCGGCGCCACATTCTGCGGTGGTTGTGGTGTCGCCCTCCCGCGCGCCGCCACCCCGGTTACTCCGCCGCCGCCCGCCCCCGCGCCCCGGGGCCCCGCCTACGCCTCCCCGAAGGCCTATACGCCTCCCCACCTCGCCGAGCGGATCCTCGGGGGCCGGCACGCGCTCGAGGGCGAGCGCAAGCAGGTCACGGTGATGTTCGCCGACCTCAAGGGCTCCATGGAGCTCTTGGCCCAGCGGGATCCCGAGGAAGCCCGGCGCATCCTGGATCCGGTGCTCGAGTGCATGATGGACGCGGTCCATCTCTATCAGGGCACGGTGAACCAGGTGATGGGCGACGGCATCATGGCGCTCTTCGGCGCGCCGGTCGCCCACGAGGACCACGCCGTGCGCGCGGGGTACGCCGCGCTGCGCATGGCCGAGACCATCGGCGCCCTCGGCGTCGAGCAGGAGCGCCGCTTCGGCTTCCGACCGCAGATCCGGGTGGGGATGAACTCGGGGGAGGTGGTGGTCCGCGCCATCGGCAGCGACCTCCGGATGGACTACAGCGCGGTGGGCCAGACCACGCACCTGGCCGCCCGGATGGAGCAGCTCGCCGGTCCCGGCTCGATCTTCGTGACCGACGCCTTCGTGCGGCTCACGGAATCCTCGCTCCACTTCAAGCCACTGGGGCTCGTTGCCATCAAGGGCCTTGCCGAACCGGTGGATGCCTTCGAGCTGGTGGGCGCCGAGCCCACCCGTGCGCGCTTCCAGGCTGCCGCTTCGCGCGGCCTCACCCGGTTCGTCGGGCGCGCCGACGAGATCAAGCTCCTGCACGACGCCCTCGATCGGGCGGAGGGACGCGCCGGTCAAGTCGTCGCGGTGATCGGCGAGCCCGGGGTGGGGAAGTCGCGTCTGTTGCACGAGCTGGTGCGCTCGCCGCGGGTGCGGGATTGGCTGGTGCTCGAGACCGGCTCCGTATCGTACGGGCAAAAGACGGCGTGGATGCCGGTGGCGGAGCTTCTGCGGACCTACTTCCAGATCGACGAGCGAAGCGATCCCATGGAGGCCCGGGAGCAGGTGGCGGCGCGGCTGGCGAGCCTCGATGCGTCCCTCGCCGACACGCTCCCCGCGATCCTGTGGCTCCTGGACCTGCCGGTGGACGACCCCGCGTGGGCCGCGCTCGATCCGGAGCAGCGCCGCCAGGTCACCCTCGACGGCGTGCGGCGCCTTCTCGTCTGGCAGAGCCGGGTCAAGCCGCTGCTGCTGATCTTCGAGAACCTGCACTGGATCGACGCCGAGACCCAGACCTTCCTGAACCGTCTGGTCGACGGGCTCCGGGGCACGCGCATCCTCCTGCTCGTGAGCTACCGGCCCGAGTACCGCCACGGCTGGGCGAGCAAGAGCTACTACGGTCAGGTGCGGCTCGACCCGCTGGCGCCGGAGAGCGCGGGCGAGCTCCTGCACACGCTGCTCGGCGACTCGCCCGATCTCGACCCGCTCAAGGCCCTCCTGATCGAGCGAAGCCAGGGCAACCCGTTCTTCCTCGAGGAGAGCGTGCGGACCCTGGTGGAGACGAAGATCGTCGTGGGCCAGCGCGGAGCCCGGCACCTCACCAAGCCTCTCTCGAGCATCCGCGTGCCCGCGACGGTACAGACCCTCCTCGCCGCCCGCATCGACCGCCTGAGCGCCGAGGACAAGCAGCTCTTGCAGTCCGCGGCGGTGATCGGCCGCGAGTTCTCGCTCCCGCTCCTGCAGGCGATCCTGGGGTCGGGCGCCACCGACCTCGACGGCGGGATCGCGCGGCTGCAGGCGGCCGAGTTCCTGTACGAGAGCAGCCTCTTCCCCGAGGTGGAGTACACCTTCAAGCACGTCCTCACGCAGGAAGTCGCGTACGACAGCCTGCTGCTCGACAAGCGGCGGGCACTCCACGGCCGGATCCTGACCGCCCTGGAAGGGGTCTCCGCGGATCGTCTCGCCAGCGAGGTGGAGCACCTCGCTCATCACGCGTTCCGCGGCGAGGTGTGGGACAAGGCGGCGCGCTACATGCGCCAGGCGGGCACCCGCTCGCTCGCGCGCTCGGCCAGCCGCGATGCGGCGGCCTTCTTCGAGCAGGCCCTGACCGCGCTCGATCGCCTGCCCGCCGATCGCGCCCGGATGGAGGAGAGCATCGACATCAGGCTGGAGATGCGGCAGGCCCTCGTGCCCCTCGCCGAGCGGGCCCGCGGCCTGGAGCACATGCAGAAGGCGGAATCCCTGGCGCGAACGCTGAGCGACCAGCGCCGCCTGAGCTGGATCGCCTACGCGCAGGCGCACTACCACTACCTGTCCCACGATCAGGACCGGGCGCAAGAGATGGCGCGCCTCGCGCTCGAGCTGAACGGTGGAGTCGATCTCGACCACACCGTCGGGGTGAACGTGGTGCTCGGCTACTCGCTCCACGTCACCGGCCACTACCAGCACGCCGCGGACGTGCTGCGGCGGAACGTCGATGCGCTGCCCGGCAATCTCATGCGGGAGCGGCTGGGCCTGCCCGCGTTTCCCTCCGTCACGAGCCGGGAGCGGCTGATACGCTGCCTGGCCGAGCTCGGCGAGTTCAGCGAGGGCGTGCGGCTCGGCGAGGAAGGCATGCGGCTCGCGGACGAGATCGATCACGCCACGAGCTTCGCCGCGATGTGCCTGGGTTATGGGACGCTTCACCTGCGGCGCGAGGACATGGCGACCGCGCTGCCCGTGCTCGAGCGCGGCCTCGACGTGGCGCGGCGGGGCAGCATCTACGTCTATGTCTTCTCGCTGGCCGCGGCCGCGGGCCGCGCCCGGGCGTACCTGGGCCGGGTGAACGAAGGGGTGGCCCTCGCGACCGAGTTCGTGAACGAGGCCACTTCACGGTTCTCCGCCCTGGGCCATTCGTTCCGGCTGGCCTGCCTCGCCGAGGCCCTCCTCGTGGCCGGGGAGCTGGAGACGGCGTGGACGCGGGCCGAGGAGTCGCTGCAGTACGCCAGGCGCTACAACGAGAAGGGACACGAAGCGTGGGCGCTGCTTCTGCTCGGCGACATCACCAGCCGCCATGCCCCGGAGGACCTCGAGCGGGCGGAGAGGTTCTACCACGACGCGACGGCGATCGCCGCGCCGCGGGGCATGCGGCCGGCGATGGCCCACTGTCACCTGGGCCTGGGCGAGCTGTACGGAAGGACGGGGCGCGGGGAAGAGGCCCGCGCGCACCTTCGCGCGGCGGCCGATCTGTTCCGCGACCTCGGGATCGCGTCCTTGCGCGAGCGAGCGGAGCGGCAGCTCGACGCGTCCCGAGGATGACCGCGGAGGCGGTCTATCGCCGGCTCGTCCCCGGGCTCGTCGCTCCGCTGGCGGAGCGGTTGGGCATGCCCGTGTGGACCACGACCCGCCGGCTCGAAGCGCTGCAGTGGTGCTCGCCAGCGGAGCTCGAGGAGCGAGCGGTGTCCCGGTTGCGTCCACTGCTCGCCCACGCGGTTCGTCACGTGCCGTTCTATCGCGCGCTGTTCCGCGACGTCGACCTGCGCGCGATCAAGACCATTCCCGACCTCGCGCGGTTGCCCATCAGCACCAAGGCTGAGCTTCGAGCGGGCTTTCCCTCGCTCACCACCGCCGAGAACCTCCCCGCGAGCCGCCGGCAGCCGATGATGACGTCCGGCTCCACCGGCCTCCCGTTCGCGTGCTACTGGGACCGGGCCATGCTCCCGGTGCTCGGCGGAACCGAGCGCTTCTGGCTCGGCTGGTTCGACGTGGCGGCCTGGCACACGCGCATCGTCATCGCGAGCCCGTCCTACTTCTACGAGCGGATCAAGCCTCCGCGTCGTCTCCACGCCCTCGCCAACCGACTGATCGTGGGCGAGCGCTCGGAGAGTCTCCCCGCCGACCGGCTCACCACCGCGCAGTTCCGGGCGCTGGTTCGGCGGGTGACCGCGCGCGGCGGCTATTTCATCCGAAGCTATCCCGGCGTGCTGGCGAGCCTGGCCGCCGCCCTGGAGCGCGAGGGGGTCCAGCTGGCTGGGTATCCGCGGGCGGTGGTGAGCCTCGCCGAGACGCTCACGCCCGCCAACGCGACCCGCCTGCGTGAGGCGTTCCGGTGCCCGGTGGTGAACCATTACTCGGCCTGGGAGGTGCCCCACATCGCGCACAGCTGTCCCACCAACCCGGACGTCCTGCACGTGAACGCGGACAGAGTCATCGTGAGAGTCGTCCGCTCGGACGGGACCGACGCCGCGCCCGGCGAGGTGGGGCGAGTGGTGGTGACCGACCTGGCGAACCACGTCATGCCCTTCATCAACTACTCCGCGGGAGACCTGGCGGTGGCCGGCTCTCGCTGCCCATGCGGCCGTGGCATGCCGACGCTGGCGCGGCTGGAAGGCCGGGACACCGAGATGATCCGCACCCCCGAGGGCCGCGAGGTGAGCTCGGGCGCGTTCGGCCAGCTCCTGACCTTCGTCATCGGCATCATCCCGTACGTGTGGGAGTATCAAGTGGCGCAGACGGGGCCCGGCGCCATCACGGTGCGTGTCGTGCCGACCGCGCGATACACGTCGAGCTTCCAGGCCGCCCTCGCGCGGGGCATCGAGGAGTTCCTTGGGCCAAGCATGACGGTGGCGGTCGAGCCGGTGACCGCGATTCCGCCGGAGCCGTCGGGAAAGCGCATGATCATCAAGCCGCTGGTCGCTTCCCGCCACTGAGGGTCACGCGATCCGGCTCTCCATCGTCGTGCCCGCCTACAACGCCTCGCGTGACCTGCCCGAATGTCTCGGCGCCCTGCGCGCGGATGCCCCCGCGGATGCCGAGCTGCTGGTGGTGGACGACGCCTCTTCCGACGACACCGCGGCGGTGGCCAAGGCCGCCGGGGCGACCGTGCTCCGTCTCGCCCGGAACGGTGGACCGGGCGCGGCCCGCAACGAAGGAGTGGCGCAGGCGGCCGGCGATCTGATCCTCTTCGTGGACGCCGACGTGGTCGTTGCCCCGGGCGTGGTCCCGCGGGTGACCCGCGCCTTCGCCGAGGATCCCGGTCTCGCCGCGCTCTTCGGCTCCTACGATGATCGGCCTCGCGCGCCGGGACTGGTCTCGCGGTACCGGAATCTCTGGCATCACCTCGTCCACCACGAGGGTCGTGGTGAGGCGTCGACGTTCTGGGCCGGCCTGGGCGCCGTGCGCCGCGACATCTTCCTCGCCGTCGGCGGTTTCGACGCCGCGCGTTTCCCGCGCCCGAGCATCGAGGACATCGAGCTGGGCTATCGGCTGCGTCGCGCCGGGCACCGGATCCGCCTGGACCCCGCGGTGCAGGGGACGCATCTCAAGCGCTGGACGCTCTTCTCCATGGTTCGGGTGGACGTGACGCGCCGGGCGGTGCCGTGGGCGCGCCTCATCCGCGAGACGGCGAACGCGCCCGCCGATCTCAACCTCCGCGCGTCGCAGCGGCTGAGCGCGGCGCTCGCCGGCGTGGCCGGGCTGGGTCTCGCCCTCGCGCCCCTCGTGCCCGCGCCGGGGTTGGGCGTGGCCGTCGCGGCGCTGGCGGCCGTCGCGGTGATGAATCGACGCTTCTACGCCCTCTTGTGGCGGCGCGGGGGCCTCCCGCTGCTCGCCGCCGGCTTCCCCCTCCACGTGCTGTACTTCCTCTACAGCGCGGCCAGCGTCGCCTTCGTTGCCCTCGAGGGAGGTCTCCGCGGCCGGGGACGGGCGCGATGAGCGGAGGGGGGCCCCGGTACGTGGTGATCGGCGCGGGCCCCGCCGGCCTCACCGCCGCGCGCGAGCTCGCGCGCCGGGGTCGGGACGTGGTGGTGCTCGAGCAGGGACACATCGTGGGCGGGCTCGCCCGCACCGAGTCCTACAAGGGCTTTCACTTCGACATGGGGGGCCATCGCTTCTTCACCAAGGTTGACGAGGTGCAGAAGATCTGGCGGGAGGTGCTCGGCACCGAGCTCTTGCGTCGGCCGCGGCTCTCGCGCATCTACTACGACGGCAAGTTCTTCAACTACCCTCTCAAGCCGCTGAACGCCCTCGCCGGGCTCGGGATCTGGCGCGCCGTCATGGTGGCGCTGAGCTACGTTCGGTGGCAGATCGCCCCCTACCGCCGCGAGGATACGTTCGAGCAGTGGGTGACGAATCGCTTCGGGCGGCGACTCTTTCTCACCTTCTTCAAGACCTACACCGAGAAGGTGTGGGGCATCCCGTGCTCGGAGCTTCGCGCCGAGTGGGCGGCCCAGCGCATCAAGGATCTTTCGCTGCGCTCGGCGGTGGTGGCGATGTTCATCAAGCCGCGTCACACCATCAAGACCCTCATCGAGGAGTTCGACTATCCGCGCCTGGGGCCGGGCATGATGTGGCGCGCCGCCGCCGACGAGATCGTGCGAGGCGGCGGCGAGGTGCGGCTCGGCGCCGAGGTGACGGCCATCCACCGCACGGGACCGCGCGTGGACGCCGTGGTCGTCGCCGGGCCAGCGGGCGAGGAGCGGGTGAGGGGCGATCACTTCCTCTCCAGCATGCCGGTGACGCAGCTCGTGCTGCGGCTCTCGCCCCCCGCCCCGGACGCGGTGGCCGAGGCGGCACGCCGGCTCACCTACCGCGATTTCCTCACCGTGTGCCTGATCGTCGACCGGCCGGACCCGTTTCCGGACAACTGGATCTACGTGCACTCCCCCGAGGTGCGGGTGGGGCGTATCCAGAACTTCCGGAGCTGGAGCCCCGACATGGTGCCCGATGGGTCGAAGGCGAGCCTCGGGCTCGAGTATTTCTGCTCGGAAGGCGACGCGCTCTGGACCATGCCCGACGCGGAGCTCATCCGGCTCGGCAAGGCGGAGCTGGAGCGCATCGGCCTCGCCCGGTTGTCGGAGATCTCCGACGGCTGCGTGTTCCGTGTGCCCAAGGCCTATCCCGTGTACGACGCCGACTACCGGGTCCACCTGGACACCGTGCGGGCGTTCGTGGACGGCCTCGAGAACCTCCAGACCATGGGGCGGAACGGGCTCCACCGATACAACAATCAGGATCACGCCATGCTGACCGGCCTCCTCGCGGTGCGGAACGTCGAGAGCGGCGAGCGCCACGACCTCTGGAGCGTGAACACCGAGCAGGAGTATCACGAGGAGGTCGGGGTCACCGAGGCGCAGGCCGAGGCCCTCGCGGGCCGCATCACGGCGATCTTCCCCCGCATCGACAGCCTCGCTCTCGGCGCCGCCTCCGGCGTGGTGTCGGGCGCCCTCCTGTTCCTGGCCACGTTGATCCTGGTGCTCAAGGGTGGAGCGGTGGTGGGGCCGCGGCTGTCCCTGCTCGCGCAGTTCCTGCCCGGCTACACCGTCACCGTGACGGGCAGCCTGATCGGCCTCGCCTACGGCGGCCTCCTGGGGTTTCTGGCGGGCTGGAGCTTCGCGGTGATCCGGAACCTGATGCTGTTCCTCTCGCTGTCCGTCCTGCGGCGCCGAGCCCAGCGGCAGCTCCTCAAACGGTTCCTCGAGTTCGTCTAGGAGGCCCGGCATGACGACCGACCCGAAGGATCTCGAGGCCCTGGTCCTGGTCCGGGTGGTGCGCCTGAACGCGGCGGTGGCCGGGGTGGTGACCGGGCTGCTCGCCGGCCTCGCCCTGTTCGTCGCCACGAACTGGCTGATCCTGAAGGGCGGGCCGGTGGTGGGCCCGCATCTCGCGCTGCTGGGGCAGTACTTCATCGGCTACCGCGTCACTTTCGTCGGCAGCCTGATCGGCTTCGTCTGGGCGTTCGCCGTGGGGTTCGTCGTCGGCGCCGCCGTCGTGGCGATCTACAATCGCCTTGCCGATCTCCGGGATCCCCACGCCCGGAGCCGATGACCGACCGGCTCGCTCGGAGCCTCGCCCTGCTGGCCCTCGCGGGAGGGATAATCCTGCGGTTCATCCAGCTCGGGGCCGACCCCTACTATTACGAGTGGAATGGCTACGTCACGGACGAGGGCCGCTGGATCGCCCATGCCCGCGCCCTGATCCTGTTCGGCGACATCCGCGCGGGGGGGCCGGCGCTGCACCTGCTGCTCGCCCCGCTGTTCCAGGCCGCCGAGCTCGTGGTCTTCGCGGCCGCCGGTGTGAGCCTCTGGTCGGCGCGTCTGGTGAGCGTGGTGGCCGGCAGCGTCCTGCTCGTCGCGTTCTGGGTGGTGTACCGCCGACTGGCGACGCCGGCGGCGGTGCTGCTGGCGCTGGCCATGCTGGCCGTCGAGATGGATCTGGTCGCGCTCAGCCGGCTCGCCATCCCGGAGATGACGGCCATGATCCTCTCGTTCATCGCGTTCGTGCTGCTGGTGAACGCGACGACTACCAAGCGGTTGTTCCTCGCCGGCGTGGTCACTGCGGCGGCGATCGGGGCGAAGCTGACCGTCCTGCCGCTTGCCGTCATCTTCGGCGTGGTGGCGGTGACGCGCGGACCCGAGGCCGGCGTCTCGCGGCGGCGAGCGCTGGGCGCCTACGCGGCGGTGTTGCTCGTCTCGGCCGCCCTGGCCACCGGCGCGGTGCTCCTGGCGGGCGCCCTCGGGGCCCTGCCGTTGCGAGTCCTGCTCCGCGTGGCCGGCGACTTTGTCGGCGTATCGGAGCTCTACGCGCTCGTCGCCTTCCCCTTCGACGACACGCTGGCGCCGGTGCTGGCCCTCTGGGGCCTCGTGGCGTGGCTGGGGTCTCTGGGCGGCCTGGTGAAGGATGCCGCCGGAGCGCCCGCCGACGCCCGGTCCCATCTCCGCGCGGCGTGGATCTGGGTGGCCCTCTTCGCGCCGCTCATGTTCCTCTCCGAATACTTTCCCTCGCGCTACAAGCTTCACATCCTGGTGCCCCTGGCGGTCATCATCGCCGTCGGCGTGTCCCGCCTCCAGCGGGCCGGGGTCGCGGCACTGGCCGCCGCGCTCGTCGGGGTCTCCGGCGCTCGCCGGGCGGCCGCGGCGCTGCTCCTGTCCGCTCCTACCGCGCTGATCGCGGCGGCGGCGGCCCTGTCAGTCGTGGGAGCGCTGGGCGTCGACCCGCAGCGCATGCGGGTCCGCTATGTCGTCATCCTGCTGAGTGTCACCCTCGTGAGCGGATGGGCCGTCCGAGCCATGGGCCGCATTCGGGCGACGCGATTTCTCGTCGCGCTGCCGACGCTCTGGATGCTCGCCTGGCTGGTCGTCGAGCGCTCGAGCGTCGCTGGCGCGCCCTTCTGGCCCGCGCCCGGGGATGCGGAGACGGTACGGTGGGCGCTGATCATCGGCGCGGGCGTGGCGGCGGCGCTGGCCGCCTCCGTGGGATCGTGGCCGCGCGACACCGGGGGGCGGGCCCTCGTCGGCGCCGCCCTGCTCTTCGTCCTGCTCGGCGTCGCGCGCCTCGCCCCCGGCTACGTCGATCCGCACTACTCGATGCGAGACAGCTCGCGCGATCTGGGCGCGCTGCTGGGGGGCGCGCGAGGCCCCATCCGTTCGATCGGCGGCGAGGCCCTCTTCAGCGACAACCGCCTGCGCTATGCGAGCATCTTGGGCGGCTACTGGCCTCCCACCCCGCCCGAGGTCCTCATCGTCGCCGGAGCCTTCCCCGATCCCGAGGACCGGCTGAATCGCGAGTACCGCCTGATCCGACAGTACGCGATCTACGTCGCGCCGGAGTTCGTGCTGGGAGAGGCGGGGTGGAAGCCCTCCCACGGGCAGTTCCAGCGCACGAACGTGCGCGTCTATCGCCGCGGCGGCTGAGGCGCGCTGCGCACGATCTCGTGCACGGCGTAGCCCGCCTCGGTGAGGTGGCGCTTCACCGCGTCGATGTGCTCCCGGCCGGTGGTCTCGAGCGTCAGCTCCACCTCGGTCTCGCCGAGGCGCGCGCGGGAGAAGGCGCGGTCGTGGAGGATGTGGAGCACGTTGGCCCGGATCTCCGCCACCAGCGCGGTGAGGCGGGCGAGCTGGCCGGGGCGATCGCGCAGCATCACGGCGAGGCGCACGAGGCGGCCGTCCTTGACGAGGCCGCGCTCGATGACGCGAGAGACGAGGTTCACGTCGATGTTGCCGCCCGACAGCACCAGCACGACGGTCTTTCCGGCGAGATCGACTTTCTTGTTGACGAGGGCGGCGAGGGACACCGCGCCCGCGCCTTCGACCACCGTCTTCTCGATCTCCAGCAGGAGGAGGATGGCGTTGGCGATCTCCTCCTCCGTCACCGTGACGATCTGATCGATCCACCGCTGCGCGAGGGGCAGGGTCAGCGCGCCCACCCGCCGGACCGCGATGCCGTCGGCGATGGTGGACGCGGCGGGCACGGTGACGCGGTCGCTCGCGGCCAGCGCGGCCTTCATGGCGGGGATCTCGTCGGCCTCCACGCCGATGACCTCCACGCCGGGCCGCCGGGACTTCACCGCGATGGCGAGCCCGGAGGCCAGGCCGCCGCCGCCCACCGGCGCCAGCACCGCGTCCACCTGGGGCACCTGCGCGGCCAGCTCCAGCCCCAGCGTGCCTTGACCGGCGATGACTCGCGCGTCGTCGAAGGGATGCACGAACACGAGCCCGCGCGCCGCCTCGACCTCGCGGGCATGCGCGTAGGAGGCGTCGTAGTTGTCCCCGTGGAGGACGACCTCCGCTCCCTGCCGGCGCGCCGAGAGCACCTTGGTGAGCGGCGCCCACTCCGGCATGACGATGACGGCGGCGATGCCGAGGCGCGCGGCGTGGAACGCCACCGCGAGGCCGTGATTGCCCGCGCTCGCGGTGACCACGCCCCGCGTCCGCTCGTCGGGCGAGAGCTGACGGAGCATGTTGGCGGCGCCTCGCTCCTTGAACGAGCCCGTCATCTGGAGATTCTCCAGCTTGACGTGCACGCGCGCCCCCGTCAGCTCGCTCAAGCTCTGCGAGTAGGGGCAGGGCGTCTCGTAGATCACGCCGGCCAGGCGCTCGCGGGCCGCCTCGATGTCCCCGAGCCCGACGGTCGGGGCTTCCGTCAAAAGCCCACCACCAGCCCCTGGGAGGGATTCGCCCAGCCCACCGGCATGAGGGGCGTGGAGTGCGCCCAGCCCACGCGCCCCTTCCAGTCCACCGCGATCAGCCCGCCGCCGCCGCGGCCTTCCTCCACCAGCACGTCCACCGCGATCTGGCAGGCGTGCTTGGGATCGCCCACCGACTTCATGATCTCGAGCGTGCGGCGCGCGAGCACCACGCGGATGATGGCCTCGCCGTCGCCCGTGCAGGACACGCCGCCGAGCGTGCTTTCGGCGTAGGTGCCGCAGCCGATGAGGGGCGAGTCGCCCACGCGGCCGGGGAGCTTGCCGCTCATGCCGCCGGTGGAGGTCGCGGCGGCGATCACCCCCGCGCGGTCCAGGGCGACCGCCCCCACCGTGCCCGCCTGGGTCTCCTGCAGCCGCCGCCGCTGATGGTCGAGCACGAGCTCGGCGGGATCGCAGAGCGGCACGCCCAGGGCGCGCGCCTGGGCCAGCGCCCCCTCGCCCACGAAGAGTGAGTGCTTCCCCGCCTCGAGCACGCGGCGGGCGAGGGTGACGGGATTGCGGACCCCGCTCACGCAGGCCACCGCGCCGTTGGTGAGGCGATCGCCCTCCATGATGGAGGCGTCCATCTCCACCGTGCCCGCGCTGGTGAGCACCGAGCCCCGGCCGGCGTTGAAGCGCGGATGATCCTCCAGCGCGCCCACCGCCGCCTCCACCGCGTCGAGGGAGGAGCCGCCGGCGGCGAGGCGCTCCCAGCCGGCGCGCGTGGCCGCCTCGATGCCCGCGCGCAGCTCGTCGCGGCCGGTCTTCGGATCGGCGCCGGCGCCGCCGTGCACGATGAGGGCCGGCACTCGGCTTGTCATCGCTCGCTCCCGTTGGGTATCATCGCGCCGTGATTGTCCCCGAAGTCGGCGGCGAGGACAACGCCTCGCTCGCCGCCCTCGCCGCGCGCATCGTGGCGTGCCGGCGCTGCCCCCGCCTCGTCCGCCATCGCGAGGCCGTCGCGGCCCCGCCGCCCCGCCGCTACCTCGGTCAGACGTACTGGGCGCGTCCGCTGCCCGGCTTCGGCGACGCGCGGGCCCGCGTGCTCATCATGGGACTGGCGCCCGCCGCGCACGGCGGCAATCGCACCGGTCGCATGTTCACGGGCGACCGCAGCGGAGACTGGCTCTACCGCGCGCTCCACCGCGCCGGCTTCGCCAATCAGCCGACCTCGCGACACCGCGACGACGGCCTCGCGCTGCGCGATGCGTACATCACCGCGGCCCTCCGCTGCGCGCCGCCGGACAACAAGCCCGCGCTCGACGAGCTGGCCCGCTGCCAGCCGTTCCTCCTCGAAGAGCTGCGCCGGCTGGATCGGTTGGCGGTGGTCGTGGCGCTGGGCAAGATCGGCTGGGACGCGTATCTCCGCGCGCGCCGCGCGCTGGGCGCGCCGGTGCCGCGGCCGCTGCCCCGCTTCGGCCACGGCGCCGAGGCCCGAATGCCCGACGGCGTCGTGCTGCTGGGCTCGTTCCACCCGAGCCAGCAGAACACCTTCACGGGACGTCTCACGCGTCCCATGCTGCAGGCGGTGTTCCGCCGGGCCCGCACGCTCGCCCGCGGCCGTCCGTGACCCCGGCCGCGTCCTACGGGCTCATCTGGGCCATCATCGTCCATGCCTGGATCGCCAATTACCTCATCCGCATGGCGCTGTCCGCGCTGCTTCCGCCCATCATGGCGGAATTCGGCCTGACCTATGCGCAGGCCGGGCTCCTCTCCGCCACGTTCTTCTATGCCTACACCGGCATGCAGCTTCCGGCGGGCGTGCTGGGCGACCGATGGGGGCGCAAGCGCATGGTCCTGGCCGGCGTGCTCCTGAGCGCGGGCGCCTCGGTGTTCACCGGCCTCGCCGGCACGCTCGCCGCGCTCTTCGCGGCCCGGCTCGCCACCGGCCTCAGCCAGGGCCTGCTCTTCTCCAACGATCGCGTGATCATCGCGGCGACGACGCCGCGCGCCCGCATCGCGCTGGGGCAGGGGGTCTCCTTCTCGGGCCCGGGGCTCGGCACGACGCTGGGGCTGGTGCTCGCCGGCGCGCTCGGCGCCGTGCTGCCGTGGCGAGCCGTATTCCTCCTCTTCTCGGTGCCGCCCCTGCTCGCCGCCTGGCTCCTCTGGCGCTTCGTGCCCGAGCCCCCGCTCGCCACGGCGGCGCCGGATCCCCGGTGGCCGTTCCGGCGCGTGCTGCGCACGCGGGACTTCTGGCTGCTCGCGGTCAGCGGCATGGTGCCCATCTACGTGCAGTTCCTGCTCGCCACGTGGGGCCCCGCGCTCTTCGTGGAAGCGGGGGTGCGGGATCTCGCGCGCTCCGCCTCGCTGGCCAGCCTCCAGGGTCTCACCGCGCCGCTGGGGCTCCTCGTGTCCGGCCTCGTGGCCGACCGGCTCCACGCCCGCGGCTACCACCGCAAGATCGTGATCGCTCTGGCCCTCGTGGGCAGCGTCGGCTCGGTGCTCGCCATGGGACTCGTCATTCAGGGGCAGGGGGACGGGCACCGCGACGGCGCGGCATGGCTGCTCACGCTGGCGCTCCTCGCCACGTCCTTCTTCATCTGGTGCTGCTGGGGGCCCGCCTATGCCATCCTCGGCGACCTGTTCCCGGCCTCGATACTGGGCCGCGCCTTCGGAGCCTTCAACACCGTCTGTTTCCTGGGGGCGGTGGCGAGCCCGTACGTCACGGGCTGGCTGCGAGATCTCTCGGGCTCGTTCGTGGCCGGGCTGCACGGCGCGGCGGCCCTCAGCGTCCTCGCCGTGGTGGGCATGATGGCGCTGGACCGTCCCTTTCGCCTCGGCGCGGGCGGCGCGGTTGCCCGTGCTGGACGCCCGTAGGATAATTCCGCGCATGCGCTCGCGGTGCCCGGTGGCGCTCGCGCTGGTCGCCGCGCTCGTGCTCGGCGCGCCAGAGGCCCGCGCGGCCACGCCCGCGCTGGAGGCCACGCTCGACAACGGCCTCCGCGTGATCCTGCTCGAGGACCGGCGCAACCCCCTCGTCTCCGTGCAGGTGTGGTATCGCGTCGGCTCGCGGAACGAGCGGCCGGGCGCCACCGGGCTCGCCCATTTCCTCGAGCACATGATGTTCAAGGGCACGCCGAGCAATCCCAAGGGCGTGTACTCCCACCTGGTGGAGAGCTACGGCGGGCGTGACAACGCCTTCACCACCCAGGACACGACGTCCTACTTCGTGAATATCGCCGCCGAGAAGGTGGAGGACGTGCTTCGCCTGGAGGCCGATCGCATGCGCAATCTCGTGCTCGATCCCGCCGAGATCGCCTCCGAGCGGCAGGTGGTGATGGAGGAGCGGCGCATGCGCACCGAGGACAGCCCCGACGCCCTCCTCGCCGAGGAGCTGACGGCGGCCGCCTTCGCCGCCCACCCCTACCAGTGGCCGGTGATCGGCTGGATGGCCGACATCGCGCGCATCGACGCCGCCGAGCTGCGCGCGTTCTACGATCTCTACTACCGTCCCAACAACGCCGTGCTCGTGGTGGTGGGGGACATCGTCGCGCCCGCCCTGCTGGAGCGCGTGCGCGCCATCTTCGGGCCCCTCCCGCGCGGGCCGGAGCCGCCGCGGGTCACCGCGGTGGAGCCGCCACAGCGCGCCGAGCGGCGCGTCACCCTGCGCACCACGGCGGCGCGGCTGCCCGGCCTGGCGCTCACCTGGCTCGTGCCCACCCACGCCTCCCCCGATGCGCCTGCCCTCGAGGTGCTGGAGGCCGTCCTCTCCGGCGGCCGCGCGGCGCGGCTGCACCGGCGCCTGGTGGTGGAGCAGCGGCTGGCCCTGGACGCGGATGCCGACTACTCCTACGGATCGGTCGATCCCAATCTCTTCTGGCTCTCCGCCCGCCCCGTGCCCGGCGTGACGCCGGAGGCTCTGGAGCGCGCGCTCCTCGGTGAGCTGGCCGAGCTCCAGCGCACGCCGGTGACCGAGGAGGAGCTGGCCCGGGTGAAGAACCAGATCGAGGCGTCCTTCGTGTGGGGTCAGGACTCGATCTACGCGCGGGCCGCGACGCTGGCGCGGTTCGAGCGCATGGGATCCTGGCGGCTCGCCGACGAGTTCGTGCGCCGCATCCGTGCCGTGACCGCCGCGGACGTCCAGCGCGTCGTCCGAACCTATTTCCCGCCGGACCGGAAGACGGCGGGTGTGCTCCTGCCGGCCTCGCCCCCGGACAAGCCGTGAGCGGGCTGCGCCTGCGCGATGCAGGGCCCGGCGACCAGGAGGCCGTCCGGGCGCTCACCCTCGCCGCCTACGCCGAGTACGCGGACGCGCTGGGCCCGATGTGGCCGCCCTACCGTGACAACATCCTCCAGACTCTCGCGCGCGTGGCGCCGGCCCAGCAGATCGTGGCCGCGCGCGACGGGGCGCTGGTGGGCGCCGTGCTCCTCTATCCCCACGGCGCCCCCCTGCCCACGCAGGCGGATGCGGGGGCTCTTGCCCGCTGGCCGGAAGTGCGGCTCCTCGCGGTGCCGCCCGTCCATCGCGGACAGGGGATCGCGGAGGCGCTGATGCGGGAGTGCGTGCGGCGGGCCCGAGCCGCCGGCGCGACCAGCCTCACCCTCCACACCACCGACATGATGCGGACAGCGATGCGGCTCTACGAGCGGCTGGGATTCGATCGGGAGCCCGCGCTGGATTTCAGCCCCGCGCCCGGGATCACGGTCAAGGGCTTCCGCCTGGCGCTGGAGGCGGTCGCGTGAGGCCGGCTCTCACCGTGCTCGTTCTCGCCTTCGGCCTCATCACCTCGGCCGCCGCCGCCCCGCTCGCCGAGCGCGTGGTGCTGCCGAACGGCCTGGTGCTCCTGGTGAGCGAGCGGCGCGCGCTGCCCGTCGTGGCGGTGAGCGCATACGTGCGCGCGGGCGCGGTGCTGGATCCGCCCGGCTCGGGCGGGCTCGCCAATCTCACCGCGGCGCTCCTTACCCGCGGCACCGCGCGGCGCAGCGCCGCCGACCTCGATCGCGCCATCGAGTCGGTGGGCGGTAGCATCGGCGCCGGCGGCGGGCGCGACGGCGCCGCCGTCTCGCTGGGGGTGCTCAGCAAGGACCTTCCCCTCGGCCTCGACCTCCTGGCCGAGGTGCTCACCCAGCCCGCGTTCCCCGAGGACGAGGTCAAGCGGAAGATCGGCGAGGTCCAGGCCGCGCTGCAGAACGCCGAGACCGAGCCCGATTCGGTGGCGGGCCGCGCCCTCGCCCCGTTGATCTACGGCACGCACCCCTACGCCAATCCCACGCCGGGCACCATGTCGTCCGTGGCCACCCTCGATCGCGCGCAGGTCGTACGCTTCCACCGCGATCACTTCCGGCCCGACGCCACCGTGGTGACGGTGGTCGGGGACGTGTCGGCGGCCGAGATGCGGGCCGCGCTCACGGCCCGCCTGGGGGCCTGGCGAGCGCCGGCCACCCCGCTGCCCACCATTCCGCCCGCTCCGCTCGCCATGCCCTCGGCGAGCCGCACCATCACGCGCGAGCTGACCCAGGCCACCATCCTGCTGGGCCGCCCCGCGATCCGGCAGCGTGATCCCGACTATCCGGCGCTGGTCGTGGCCACCTACGTGCTCGGAGGCGGCTCGACGTCGCGCCTCTACGGGAAAGTGCGCGAGGAGCGGGGGCTCGCCTACTCGGTGGGCGCGGGAGTCTCCGCGGCGCGGCACGGCGCCTCGCTGGTGGTGTCGTTGCAGACGCGTCGTCAGAGCGCGGACGAGGCCCTGCGCCTGGTGCGGGAGGAGATGCGGCGGCTCACCGCGTCGGATGTGTCGCCCACCGAGCTGGCGCTCGCCAAGGCGTACCTGATCGGCAGCTACGCGCTGCGCACGGACACGTCGTCCAAGCTGGCCGTGCTCATCGGCTCGCTGGAGGAGCTGGGTCTCGGCCTCGACTATCCGGATCGTTACCGCGAGCGCATCGCCGCCGTCACCCTCGCGGACGTGCGCCGCGTGGCCGCGCGCTACCTCGACCCCGATACCTACGCCACGGTGATCGTGACGGGCTCGGGCGCCGCGCCCTGAGCGGGCCGCCTACCAGTAGTACGGCCAGTAGGGGCGTCCGAAGCCGTAATAGTAGGGGGCGTACGGGTACGGGTACGCGTTGACCGGACGCGGCCAGAGGTAGAGCTGATCGATGGCCACCGTAACATACCGATAGGGGAGGTCACCCAGGGGCCGCTCTTCGCTTCCCGTCACCGTGCCCACCACGCTCAGGCGGCGGCCGGGGCCGTAGACGGCGGGATCCAGGAAGTCGGGCGCGGTCAGGAGGAAGCGTCCGTCGGAGACATCCGTGAAGCGCGGCGCGTCGCCATCGCCGAGGGGACGCGAGATCACCTCGATCTCGGTGCGGCCGGGCCGGGGCCGCGTCTGGATGATCTCGCCCGCCAGCACCACGCGCGCCTGCCGGAAGCGGTCGGGATCGCTGCGCAGCACCCCGAGCGTGAGCGCGCGATCCACGCCGACCAGCTTCTCCGCGGGAAACGCCGACACGCAGCCGGCGAGGAGCATCACGCCGAGCAGGAGGAGCAGGCCCCGCCGCATGCCAGCAGCGTAGCCCCGGGCCACGCAGGCCGCAACCGGCGCTGCTAGAATGCGCCGAGGCGCGACGATTCGACGGGAGGAGCCCCATGAGCCAGTTCCGCACCGACCTTTGCGATCTGCTGGGCGTCGAGTACCCGATTCTCCAGTCCGGCATGGGCGGCGTGGCCGGACCCGATCTCGTCGCCGAGGTCTGCGAGGCCGGCGGGCTGGGGATCCTCGCGGGGCTCAACCTCACGCCGGACGCGTTGCGCGCCGGCATCGCCAGGATCCGCTCGCTCACCCGCCGGCCCTTCGGCGTGAACCTCTGGTTTCACCGGGCGATCCGCCCGCCCGCCGATCCCGCGGCCATCCCCGACGCGACGATCGGGCCCGTGCAGGACGTGCTCAACGGCTTTCGCGCGCGTCTCGGCCTGCCCGCGGTCACCAGGCGGCCCGATCCGCTTCCGGATCTGGCGGAGACGGCCTTCGAGGTGATCCTGGAGGAGCGCGTTCCCGTGTGGAGTCTCGGTCTCGGCGACCCCGGGCCCGAGCGGGTGCGCCGCTGCCACGACCGCGGCGTGAAGGTGGTGGCGATGATCGCCACCGTGGAGGACGCGCGGACGGTGGCGGCGGCCGGCGTCGACGTGGTGGTTGCGCAGGGGAGCGAGGCGGGCGGGCATCGCTCGACGTGGGTGAAGCGGGAGAGCCGCGAGGCGGCCAGCATCGGCACCATGGCCCTCGTGCCCCAGGTGGTGGACGCGGTGTCGGTGCCGGTGGTCGCGGCGGGCGGCATCGCCGACGGCCGCGGCCTGATCGGCGCGCTCGCCCTCGGGGCGTCCGGCATCCTGCTGGGCACGCGCTTCGTCGCCACACGCGAGTCCGGGGCGCCGGAGTTCTGGAAGAAGGCGCTGCTCGAGCGCGGCAGTGACGCCACCACCGTGACCGACGCCTTCACCGGCCTCTACGCACGCACGCTCGTCAATACCTTCAACGCGGAGTACGCGGAGTCCGGCGCGCCGGTGCTGCCGCCGCTGCTCCAGTCGCGCGCGGCCATGGACATCTACACCGAGTCGGCCAAGCAGGAGACGGGCGAGTATTATCCGATGCACACCGGGCAGAGCGTCGGCCTCGTCCACAGCCTGCCCGGTGCCGGCGAGGTGGTGCGGGAGATCGTGCGCGAGGCGAGCGCCGTCCTCGCCGCCCTGCCCGGCCGCGTGCGCATGCTACAATGAGCCCGCCCGAGCGGGTCCATGCGGCGCTACGGAATCCTCTCCCTGATCGCGATTGGCCTGGCGGCCGTCCTGTCCTGGCCGGCCACCGGGCGCTCGGCTGCCGCCGCGTCCTTCGTCCTCTCCGAGCGTGACCGGCAGGAAGCCATTCTCACCGGCAAGCGGAGCGTGGTGCGGGACGAGTTCGGAGGCGAGTGGCGCCAGAAGAATCCCGCGGGCGAGACGCTCGAGGTGATGACCCCCTTCCATCGCCTCGCCCTCGCGGCGCGGAACGCCGCGTTCAAGAACGAGGCGCTCAAGCCCAAGGACATCGACAGCGCGGTCAAGGAGTCCACGAACAAGCTCACGGTCTGGGTGACGTTGCGTGGCACGCGCCCCGATTTTGCCCGCTTCTACACGCCCGCCCTCCGCGACGGGCAGAACGAGATCAAGCCGTCGTTCGTGCAGAACGAGCGTACCGCCACGCGAGGGGAGGACGGCGGGTACGCCGCGCGGTGTCTGTACGTGTTTCCCGCGGAGTCGCTCGCGCCCCGGGGCCGCTACACCCTGGTGGTGCGCGACGCGGACGAGAAAGACGTCTCGACGTTCACCGTAGACCTCTCGGCCATGCGCTGAGAGGCGAACAAGGAGCCCGCATCGATGGTGACCATGGAGCAGTTCAAGCAGGGGATGACGCTCGACCAGTACCTCGCCCAGATGGGGCAGAACAAGGACAAGTTCGTCGAGTTCCTCCAGACCATCAAGATCTCCCCCGAGGACAAGCAGGCGCTGGACAAGTACGGCAAGAAGCTCAACGTGCTCGTCATCACCGAGGACTGGTGCGGGGACGCCCTCTACAACGTCCCGGTGCTCGCCAAGATGGTGGAGGGCAACCCGAACATCGAGATGCGCATCTTCCTCCGCGACAAGAACAAGGAGCTGATGGACCAGTACCTCAACCAGGGCATGTACCGCTCCATCCCCGTGTTCGCGTTCTTCGACGAGAACATGCGGGAGGTCGCCCGCTTCATCGAGCGGCCGCCCGCGCAGACCGAGGAGATCGAGAAGAAGATGCTGGAAACGCGGCGGGCCCTCCGCGCCGAGCGGTACCTGGACTGGCGCGGCGGCGTGGTGAAGGAGATCCGCTCGCTGCTGAAGGTCTAGCCGATCCGTCGCCGGTTGACGGGCGCCGGCCGCGCGGCCGGCGTCCATCCCCCTCCACCTTGACCGAGGAGACAGACGATGAAGGCGATTCGCGTGCACACGCCGGGCGGGCCCGATGTCATGAAGCTGGAGGACGTGCCGGAGCCCAAGCCGGGCGCCGGCCAGGTGGTGGTGAAGCTGGAGGCCGCCGGACTCAACTACATCGACGTGTACTTCCGGTCCGGCACCTACAAGGCCCCGCTGCCGCTCACGCCGGGCCTCGAGGGGTCGGGCACGGTGACCCAGGTGGGCGACGGCGTGAAGGACCTGAAGGTGGGCGACCGCGTGGCCTACACGGGCATCGCCGGCTCCTACGCCCAGATGAACGTCTGTCCCGCCGACCGGCTGGTGAAGCTGCCCGACAAGCTCTCCTTCCGCGACGGCGCCGCCGCCATGCTCCAGGGCATGACCGCGCACTACCTCACGCGCTCCACGTATCCCCTCAAGTCCGGCGACGTCTGCCTCGTGCACGCGGCCGCGGGCGGGATGGGCCTTCTCCTCACCCAGATGGGCAAGATGTTCGGAGCCACCGTCATCGGGACCGTGTCCACCGATGAGAAAGCCGCCCTCGCCAAGGAGGCGGGCGCCGACCACGTGATCCTCTACAGCAAGCAGGACTTCGTCGCCGAGGTGAAGCGCATCACCAACAATCGCGGCGTGGACGTGATCTACGACGGCGTCGGCGCCACCACTTTCGAGAAGGGGCTCACCTGCATCCGTCCCCGCGGCGTCATGGCCCTCTACGGCGCGGCGAGCGGGCCGGTGCCCCCGCTCGATCTTCAGCTCCTCAACGCCAACGGCTCCCTCTTCGTCACGCGTCCCAGTCTCAACCACCACATCGCCTCGCGCGAGGAGCTGCTGCAGCGGTCGGGCGACGTGCTCGGCTGGATCCGGGACGGCAAGCTCAAGCTCCGCGTCGAGACGACGTTCCCCCTCGACAAGGCCGCCGAGGCCCACCGCGCGCTGGAGGGGCGCAAGACCACCGGCAAGGTCCTGCTGATCCCGTGACCGGCCGGCCGCGGCGCGTGCGTCATTGAAGTGGATCCTGATCGCGGCGGGCGCGCTCGTCCTGCTCCTGGCGGGCGCGCTCGTCGCGCTCCCCTGGCTCGTGGACGTGCCGCGCGTCCAGGCCTACATCGCCCAGGCCGCGTCCCAGGCCCTCGGGCGCCCCGTGCGCTTCGCCGCGGTGAGCGTGTCCGCCTTGCCGCGGCCCTCGGTGCGGCTCAAGGGCCTGCAGGTCGCGGAGGATCCGCGCTTCGGTCATCAGCCCTTCCTCCTCGTGGAGGAGGGTACGTTCCGCCTGCGGCTCCGGCCGCTCCTGTCCGGGCGCGTCGAGCTGACCGATCTCACCCTCGAGAAGATGCGGGTGGAGATCATCGACGATGGGGGCCGTCTCAATGTCGCGAGCCTGG
>DATEDO010000110.1:0-37798 GCA_035281625.1 Candidatus Methylomirabilota bacterium | reverse complement strand
GGCGAGAAGACGCCGTACGAGGTCGCCTCCGACTACTGGGTGGACAAGGCGCTGGTGTGGACGGGGCACGATCTGTAAGCGAACGCCCTCACGAGAGGACAGAGGCATGAGCGAATCGGAGCAGCCGCGGCAGCCCGCGACGATGAATCCGTTTCGGCGGAGCATTCGCCTCCGGGCGGTGGACCGGGGCGCCGAGCGATCCTCGCTTGCGCGCCTGTTCCCGGCGGACGTAGCGAGGACGCTCGCTGCCGCGCTGCCCGGCGGCACGGCCGACCTGGCGTCGCTGTCCCCCGGAGACGTGGCCGACCTCCTGCGCAAGGCGGGGCACCCGCGGCCCGTCGTCGCCGAGCAGGAACGCCGTTTCGCGCGGCTGCGGCGAGAGCTCCAGCGCGGTACACGGCTCGATGTGCTGCCCGGCCTTGCGCTCGACCTTCCCGACGGCGCGCTCAGCGCCGAGGACCTTGCCGGCCTGCGCGGAGCGGACATCGACAACCTGGATGACTGGGCCGAACGCCGTGAGCGGGCTCGGATCTCGGATGCCGGAGGCCGGCTTCTTGATACCGCGCGACGGCTCATGGGGACCCGCGTGCCGGCGGAGCGGATCCCGGCGCTGGCCGCGGCGGGCATTTCGGGCAGCTTCGACCTGACCTTCGCTTCGAAGCGTCGCCGTCAGGAGCTGGCTCGGCGGCTGGGCGTCGCTCCCGCGGAGATCGAGCAGTGGGCGCGGCAGGCGCGGTATGCCATGGCGGGGGCCACCGTCACCGCCGCGAACACGCTCCTCTACGGCTCGGGCCCTGTCGCGCCGCCCTGGGTGAGCGGCGCCGATTGCCGCTGCTGCCCCGAGGACTGGTCGATCTTCTCGCGCTTCGCCTACTTCGGCGAGCTCGTGCGCATCACCGGGGACTCCCTCGCCACGCTGGACGCCCGCCTCCACCAGGGGCTCGGTGCGCTCGATCTCTCCACCGGGCTCGCGCCAACGGCCCAGGTGACGATCTGCGCCGCCGTGCTGAGCCGCGCCTTCCCCACCGCCCTCACCTACGCGCAGGATCTACCCCGGCGCTGGCATCTTCTCCGGTCCGCCGTGCCCGTCACCGCCGCCACGCCGGCGGAGCTGGCGGCCGACGCCGCTGCGGCGGTGACCACGCTGGATGCGGCCGCGTTGGGCACACGCTTCACCCTCCACCTCGGACTGCCCGGCGCGCCACCGGCCTCCGCCTTCACCGCGGAGGAGATCGACGCGCTCAGCATGGCCGCGAGCGATCGAGCGCTCACCGAGATGCGAACCGCCGTCGGCCGCGAGCCGGAGTTCCGGCCGGCCGCGGCGTCGGTCATCGCCCAGGAGGCGCAGCGGCGCCTGGACGCCGCGCTGCTACCCGCCCGCCGCGAGGCGGCGGTGCTCCAGCGCGACGCCTACAAGGAGCGCTCCGGGCGACGGGACGATCAGCTCTTCGCCCAGCTCCTGATCGACATGGACCAGGCCGCGTGCGAGACCATCACGCCGGTCGCCCAGGCCATCCGCTCCCTCCAGGCGCTGCTCGACGAGCGCCGCGCGGCGGGGGCGACCGGCGACGAGCAAGCCCGCTGGCGCTACGACTCGTTCGCCGCCTGGCGCGCCAACCGGCTCGCCGCCGTCTTCCCGGAGTTCGGGGCGTTCGCTCGCGACGACGTCATCACCGGCGAGAGCGGCGCCGCCGACCGCGGCAGCATCGTTCGCGACGCGGCGGAGATCAAGCCCCGGCTGCGCCGGGCGCTGGGAGACGTGCGGCAGGCGCTGGACCAGGCGCGCATCGACACCGGCCGAAACTACCGCAGCGCGCCCGCCTTCAAGGGGACCAGCCAGCACGCGCACTTCGAGCGCGGCCTGGAGGCCCTCGACCTGATCCTGGATGCCGACGACGACCACGCGCGGGCCTGCCAGCACCTGGACGACGACCAGCCTGGTCTCGCCATCGCCGAGCTCACCGACAGCCTGCGAAAGCTCGAGGCTCTGGCCGGCCTGGTGTTCCGCCCCGAGGCGCGTTTCCGCGACCCCGCCGCCAGCTCGTTCGGCGTGTTGCTGAAGCTGGCCGCGGGCGAACGCAACACGCGCCTCAAGGTACTGGGGGGCGAGCTCTTGCTGGAGCCGAAGGCGCTCTACGAGGTGGATCCCGATCTGACCCCCATCGTCGGCCTTGACGTCGACTCCGGGGCGTTCACGGATCTCAGCCGCTGGCAGCACGGGTCGGCCTTCCGCCTCGCCACCCCTGCTGACGGCCCGGAGCGGGCGGGGCGCATGATCAAGTCGGTGGTGGGATCCTCCGACATCACGGCACGGGAGGCGACGTACATCGACGGGCAGTCGTTGGGCGACTACAAGCTCCAGTGCCGGGTGGATCTCCGCGATGCCGACGCGCTCCACGGCGACAGCGAACGGGAAGCGTTCGGTATCCTCGCGCGCGCGGATGGCAGCGCGCGCTTCCGGCTCGCGGTGGTGAGCGAATGGACCTTGAAGTACACCGCTCCGGAGGACGACGACATCGAAGTCGATGTGGGGAACGAGACCGCCAACGGTATCGTCAACGGCATCATCGACGTCGGGCAGCAGCTCATCGGCGACCGAGACGACTCGGCGGGCACGAGCTACGAAGTGCTGGAAGGCTTCCTTGTCCTCCAGCGCGTGGACGATGACGGCCACGTCACCGACATCGACCGAGCGGACAAGGGCTTCACCTGGTCGACGGGCGCGTGGGACTTCACCCTCGAGGTGGAGGGCCGGTCCGTGAAAGGCGTGCTGAAGTTCGGGACGAAGGGGCGGCGCGAGGTTTCGGTAAGCTCGGCGTCCCGGCCCCCCGGTGATCATGGCAGCTTCGGCGTGTTCGCCAGCGGCAGCGTCGAGGCGGACTTCGGCCCGCTCTTCATCGAGGCCATCCGGCAGGGCGAGAACGACTATCCGCCGTTCTACGCCTCACGCCGGGCCTCGCCCGAGGCGCGTCATCGGGTCGACACGAACAATCGCTACCCCGCGCACGTGCATCACGGGTCACCGCTGTCGCTGAAGGTCGATCCATCCGAGCTGCTCCGAACGGCGGACGGGGTCGATGCCCAGGCGCTGGCGTCGATCCGGCGGGACGGGGATCCGGTGAACCTGCTCTTCGACGACCGGCAGCAGGTCGTCGTCCTGAACGCCCTCGACCGGCTGCTCGATCGCCTGCTCGCGCGCTCGTTCTACCTGCGCTATGCCGCCATTCCGGCGCGCCTCGCCCAGGCGTATGCCCGCACCGGCGACTACTTGGCCGCCGTCCGCATCCTGAAGATCGTCTACGACGACGATCCCGCGACCGAGAGTGATCGCGCGGTGTGCCCCTTCCTCACCGCCGCGCCCCTCGCGCTGGGACCCACCGCCGGGCGCGATTCCCGCCTGCTCCGCCTCCGCCTGGCCGAGATCTACCTCGCCTGGGCGGAGTGGCTCTTCCGCCGCAACACCGCGGAAGAACGCTACCAGTCGGAGCTCCTGCTCAAGCGCGTGCTCGAGCTGCACGAGCAGCCGGCCCACTGCGGCTGCGACGCGCCCTTCCGCGAGGCGCCGGCGCGCCTCACCACCTTCATCGCCCGCGTCCTCCGCCCCGGCGCCGTGGACGCGGAGACGCAGGCCGCGCTGGACCGCGCGGTGGAGCGCGTGCTCGTCGCCCTGGCGCGCGCCCGCGAGGCCTGCGTCGCGCGGGATCGGGTGATCCAGGTCCTCGATGCGTTGACGAGCACCGTGCCGGCCGGCGCGAGCCCGGCGCTCGCTCGCCTCCGCCAGGCGGCCGCCGACCTAGAAGCCGCGACGGCGCCGCCGGCGGTGAGCTTCTCCCGTTTCGGCCCCCTCGAGCTCGCGGACGGGCTCCGGAACATCGTGGATCTGACCGCGCTGGCGCCGCTGGGGCCGGGGCTCCAGTACAGCGACGCGATCACCAGCCCGGGGGCGGACGGCGCGACCGCGGTGTGGGTGCTGGGCTATCACGTGGTGGGGCTCTGCACGCCCGCGAATCCGCTGGCGACCCGCCAGCTCCGGCGGGCCTGCGTGCTGCTCGACCACCTCGCCCACTGCCGGAACATCCTCGGCTTCGACGCGGACACCGTGCCCGAGCGGCGGTTCGGCGTGCTCGTCCAGCTGGCCCAGCGCTTCACCGAGCTCGCCCTCGGCGCTGAAAAGGACCTGCTCTCCTTCCGCCAGGCGTTCGAGGCCGAGTCGTTCTCCCTGCTGCAGGCGACGAATCAGCTGGCCGCCGCCGAGGCGACGGTCGACATCGAGCGGCTCAAGGCGGACAACGCCCTCGGCGAAGTGGGGCTGGCCGGACTACAGCTCGGGCAGGCCCAGTTCACCGTCTCGCACTACGAGACGCTCATCGCCAACGGTCTGTCCGATTGGGAAGAGATCGCCCTCACCGCGGCCTGGACCTCGGCGGGGCTGTCGTCGCTGGCCGTCCTGCCCGCCATCGCCAGCATGGTGCTGGCGGGCGCGGGCGTGGCCACCGCGGCCACCGGGATCGGCGCCGTACCGGGCGCGGTGATGACCACGATCGGCGCGGCGGGCACCCTCCTCAGTGCGGTCACCGGCGGGATCCAGGGGGCCGCCTCCGCGGCGGGCGCGGTATCGAATGCCGCGGCCATGACGGCGAGCTTCGAGCGGCGGGAGGAAGAGTGGCAGTACCAGCTCGGGCTCGGACGCTTCAACGCCGCCATCGCCGAGGCGGGCCTGCGCCAGGCCCTCGGCCGTCACGCCATCGCGGTGGCCGAACAGGGCCTGGCCGAGCTGAACCGCCGGGCCGCCGCCGACGCCGTCCAGTTCCTCTCGAACAAGTTCCTCAACCGCGAGATGTGGGCGTTCATGCAGCGGGTCATGCGCGAGGAGTACCGCACGCGTCTGAATTACGCCATCGGCGCCGCCTTCATGGCCGAGCGCGCCCTCGCCTTCGAGCTCCAGAGCCCGGTCAACGTCGTGCGCTTCGACTACTTCGACCCGCGCCGCGACGGGCTGCTCGGGGCGACCCAGCTCGCCACGGACATCGCCCGGCTGGAGGGCACGCGGCTCAGCCAGGAACGGCGCAAGCTCCAGGTGACGAAGAACCTCTCCCTCGCGAGCCTCATGCCCGCCGACTTCCAGCGCTTCCGCGACGGCGCCGGGCGCCTGCCCTTCCGCACGCTCATGACCTGGTTGGATCGCGACTTCCCGGGGCAGTACCTGCGCCTCATCCAGAGCGTCCGCCTCACGGTGATCGCCCTCGTGCCCCCGTTCGAGGGCATTCACGCCACCCTCAGCAGCTCCGGGATCTCGCAGGTGGTGGTGGGGCCGCCCTTCGAGACGCGCACCGTGCGCGCCAATCCCGAGACGGTGGCGTGCAGCTCCGCCTACCAGGCGAGCGGCGTGTTCCAGCTCGACTACCGGGGGGAGTTCCGGCTGCCGTTCGAGGGAACCGGCTTCGAGACCGACTGGGTGCTCGAGCTGCCGCGGGCGGCCAATGCATTCGACTTCCAGACCATCGCCGACGTGGTCATGACCATCGAGTACACCGCGCTCGCCGACGAGGGCTATCGCCGTCGCGTTCAGCTCGAGCTGGGCAACCAGGTCAGCGGCGAGCGCGCGCTCAGCATCCCCTTCAACTTCCCGGACCTCTGGTATCAGCTCCACAACCCCGAGGCGTACGCGGAGCCTCTGACCCTGACCTTCCACACCCGGCCGGGCGACTTCCCCGCCAACGTACAGGACCCGCGCATCGACCACGTGATGCTCTACGTGGTCAGGCGCCCGGGCGCCGCCGGCGAAATCGCCGGGGTGCGGCTGACCCTGGACACGGGGGCGGCACCGGTCTCAGCGGCGGCGGATACCGCGAACGGCCTCATCACCACCCGCCGGCCGTCGGGAGGCGGGCACCCCTGGGACGTCTTCAAGACGCGGCCGGCGCTGGGGCGGTGGACGATCACGCTGCCGGACGGCGCCGGGCTGCGTGCCCGCTTCACCAGCGGCGAGATCGTCGACCTGGTGTTCGTGGTGTCGTACACGGGCACCGTGCCGGGCTGGCCGATCTAACGGGCGGCTCACCGTCGCGGCGCGAGGCGCGACCGGCCCGCCTTGACGGCATGGCCCCCGCCGCGCGACGATGCCCCGCCGCCGGCGCGCAAGGCTGCGGGCGCCGGGGCACAGGAGGCCCAGCCGTGAGCGAAGGCACCAGTGGGGGACGCGCCGAGGCCTTCCAGGCCCTGCGGGACTCGGAAGAGCTCCATCGCGTCACGCTCGAGAACATCTCCGACGCCGTCTTCCTCACCGACGCCGAGGGCCGCTTCACCTTCATCTGCCCCAACGTGGACGTGATCTTCGGCTATGTCCCGGACGAGGTGCGGGCGATGGGGCGGATCGGGCGGCTGCTCGGCGAGGGGCTCTTCGACGCGACCGAGCTCCGGACTCGCGGCGAGATCCGGAACATCGAGCGGGAGGTCACGTCGAAGAACGGCACGCGGCGCAGCGTCCTCATCCATCTCAAGGCGGTGGACATCCAGGGGGGAACCGTCCTCTACTCCTGTCGTGACATCACCGAGCTCAAGCACGCGGAGGAGGAGCTGCGAGCCGCGCGTCTGGATCTCACCCATGCCTCACGGCTGGCCCTGGTGGGGGAGCTGCTGGCCTCCATCGCGCACGAGATCAACCAGCCCCTCACGTCGATCGTGACCAATGCCGGCGCCGGGCTCCTGCAGCTCGAGCGCGAGGCGCCCTCGGACCGCGTGCTCGAGCTCGGCGCCATCCTCGGCGACATTCGCGACGAGGGGCGCCTCGCGGCGGGCGTGGTGGAGCGCTTGCGGTCGCTGTCCGCGAAGCGCCAGCTCGAGCGGCGCGCGCTCAACCTCAACGAGGTCGCCTTCGACACCCTGCGCCTCGTCGGCGGCGACGCGCGGCGGCGGCGGGTGATGATCAGCACCGACCTGGTCCCCGCCCTGCCCGCGGTGGAGGCGGATCGCGTCTCGCTGCAGCAGGTGATGCTGAACCTCCTCCTGAACGCCATGGACGCCCTCGACCGGGAGACGGAAGAGCGGCGGGTCACCGTGCGCACGCGCCGGCTCGACGCCGGGGTGGAGGTGGCGGTGAGCGACACCGGGCGCGGCATCCCCGCCGAGCGCCTCCCCAAGCTCTTCGATGCCTTCTTCACCACCAAGGCCGACGGGCTCGGGCTCGGCCTGTCCATCGCCCGCTCCATCGTGGAGTGGCACGGCGGGCGGATCTGGGCCGAGGATCACGGGGGGCGCGGCGCGACCTTCCACGTGTGGCTGCCGCCTCTGGCGTCGGCCTGACGCGCGGAGACCCGGTGCCGCGGATCAACGAGCACTTCCGGAGCCTCCGCGCCGCGTACCTCTTCGCGGAGATCCGGCGGCGGACCCAGGCCCATCGCGCGGCCCATCCGGACGCGCGCCTGGTGAACCTCGGCATCGGCGACGTGACCCAGCCGCTGCCCGACGCGGTGATCCGGGCGCTTCACGAGGCCACCGACGAGATGGCCCGCGCGGACACCTTCCGCGGCTACGGCCCCTACGCGGGCTACGAGTTCCTCCTCGCCGAGATCGCGGCGCACGACTTCGGCGCCCGCGGGGTGCGGCTCGGCCTGGACGAGATCTTCATCAGCGACGGCGGCAAGAGCGACAGCGCCAATCTCCAGGAGCTCTTCGCGCCCGACTGTGTCGTCGCCCTCATGGACCCGGTGTACCCGGTGTATGCGGACTCGAACGTGGTGGCGGGCCGCTCGGGCCCCGCGGACGCGAGCGGGCGCTACCCGGGCTTCGTGTATCTGCCGTGCACGGCGGAGAATGCGTTCGAGCCCGCCCTCCCCGAGCGGCACGTCGACCTCATCTATCTCTGCTATCCGAACAATCCCACGGGGGCGGTCGCGACGCGAGAGGCGCTCGCGCGCTGGGTCCGCTACGCGCGCGAGGAGGAGGCGGTCATCCTCTTCGACGCGGCGTACGAGGCCTACGTGGTCGACGGGGATGTGCCCCGCTCCATCTACGAGATCGAGGGCGCGCGCGAGGTGGCCATCGAGTCGCGCAGCTTCTCCAAGACCGCCGGCTTCACCGGCATGCGCCTCGCCTACACCGTGGTGCCCAAGGAGGTGCGCGGCCGGGCCGCCGACGGCACCGTCATGGGGCTGAATGCCCTCTGGACGCGCCGGGTCGGCATCAAGTCCAACGGGCCCCCGTACCTCATCCAGAAGGCGGCCGCGGCCGTGTACACGCCGGAGGGCCGGACGCAGGTGCGCGCGCTGATCGACGGCTACATGACCAACGCGCGGATCATCTCGGAGGGGCTGCGGGCGGCGGGCTTCGCCGTCTACGGCGGCCGCAACGCGCCCTATATCTGGTTCCGGACGCCCGGCGGTATGGCGTCCTGGGATTTCTTCGACCGCTTGCTGGCGGAGGCGGGCGTCCTCGGCGCCCCCGGCGCCGGCTTCGGCCCGAGCGGCGAGGGCTACTTCCGCCTCACCGCGTTCGGCTCGCGGGCGGACGCCGAGGAGGCGGTGGCCCGCATGGGGAATACCCCTCCGGGCTGAAACCTGCTCTATCATCCTCCTCAGTGAACTGGCTGCTGCTGCTGATTCCGGTGGCCGTGGGCCTCGCCCATCTCGGGGCGGTCCCGCCCCTCGTCTTCCTCGTCGCCGCGCTCGCCATCGTGCCGCTCGCCGCGCTGATCGTCCACGGCACCGAGCACGTGGCCGAGCACACCGGCCCCGCCGTCGGCGGACTGCTCAACGCGACGTTCGGCAACCTGCCCGAGCTCATCATCTGTATCGCCGCCCTCCGGGCCGGGCTCGTGGACGTGGTCCGCGCCTCGCTGGTCGGCACGATCCTGGCCAACGTGCTGCTCGCCCTCGGCGTCGCCTTTCTCCTCGGCGGCCGGCGCACGCACGTCATGGAATACAACCCCGCCGGCGCGCGGGCCTACGGCAGCATGCTGATGCTAGCCGTCATCACGCTGGCGGTCCCCGCCGCGTTCCACCGCTTCCTCGGGGCGGCCGCGCCGAAGACCGCCCTGGACGTCGACGTGGGAACCTCGGCGGTGCTGCTCGTGACCTACGTCTGCTACCTGATCTACGTCATTCGCACCCATCCCGAGTTCTTCAGCCCGCTCGCGGCCGAGGCGTCCGCGGGGCACGGCCCGCGGTGGAGCCTGGGGCGCGGCGTGGCGACGCTCATCGCCGCCTCCGCGGGGGCGGCATGGATGAGCGAGATCTTGGTGGGTGCCGCCGAGGCGACGGGGCACGCGCTCGGCATGTCGCCGATCTTCCTCGGCATGGTCCTGCTCGCCATCATCGGGGGCGCGGCCGAGAGCGGCTCCGCCATCGCGATGGGAAGGCGCAATCAACCCGATCTCGCCGTGGGCATCGCCCTGGGCAGCTCGATCCAGATCGCGCTGTTCGTGACGCCGGTGCTGGTGCTCCTGAGCCTCGTGATCGCGCCCGCTTCGCTGGGCCTCGCCTTCACCCGGCTCGAGATCGGCGCCCTCCTGCTCGGCACCCTCATCGTCGTGACCACCGCCGGGGACGGGCAGGCGACCTGGTTCAAGGGCGTCCAGCTCATCGCCGTCTATCTGATCATCGCGGCTTCGGTGTACTGGCTCCCCGTCGTCGCGCCATGAGTCGGGGAGGCGGACTCGTCGCGGCGTACGGCCGCCGGCGCTACGCCATCCTCTTCTACACCCTCCTGCTCACGGTCGGCGCCGCCCCCGTCCTCGCCGCCCTTCACTTCAGCACGAACGGCCTGCAGATTCTCCTCGTGCTCAGCCTGCTCACCGCGCTCCTCGGCGTCACGGGAGAGCGCTGGCGCATGGGGCTCATGGTCCTCGCCGCGGTCGCGGTGGGGCTGCGGGCCGCGCCGACCGCCGCCCTCGGTAGCGGCGTCGCGTCGGGGGCGCTCGTGGTGGCCCTGATCCTCGCCCTGCTCGCCGCGGCCAGCGCGCTCTGGTTCGCCATGCGCACCGCCAGCGTCGACGCCGAGCACATCTACGCGGCGCTGAGCGTGTATCTCCTCGCCGGCCTCATCTTCGGCGTCGTTCACTGGACGCTGGAGCAGACCTGGCCGGGGTCGCTGGTGGACACGGGCGCGAGCGGGTCCGGCGCGTTTCCCCTCTCCACCGCCATCTACTACAGCTTCATCACGCTGGCGACCCTCGGGTACGGCGACGTCGTGCCGCGAACCGAGATGGCCCGGGGCCTTGCCGTGCTCGAGGCCATCGGGGGGCAGCTCTACGTCGCGGTCCTGATCGCCCGGCTCGTGGGTGCCCGCCTCCCGAGATCGCCCGGCTAACCGCCCTTCACCAGGCCGTGCAGGATGGCGAAGCGCACCAGCCCCGCCACGTCGTGGATGTCGAGGCGCTCGCGGAGGTTGGCCCGGTGCGTCTCCACCGTGCGCACGCCGATCTTCAAGCGATCGGCGATCTCCTTGGTCCCCAAGCCCTCCGCGATGTAGCGCAGGACGTCGCGCTGCCGGGCGGTGAGTCGCGCGATGCCGTTGGGCGCGCCGGCGCGGTCGCGCGCCGCCTCCGCCACGTGATGCGCGATGCCTGGCCCCAGATAGGTCTCGCCCCGTAGCACCGCGCGGAGCGCGGACTCGAGCTCATCCGGCCCGGCGAGGGTGAGGAGATAGCCCGCCGCGCCCGAGCGCAGCGCCTCCAGCACCTCCTGGCCGCGTCCGCTCATCGAGTAGACGATGACGCGGCAGCCGGGCACCTCCCGCGCGATGCGCGAGATGAGGTCGACCCCGCGCAGACCCAGCGTCGAGAGATGCACGAGCGCGAGGTGCGGGCGATGCGAGCTGACCAGGCGCAGACTCGCCTCGGCGGCCCCGGTCTCCGCGACCACCTCCACCCCGGTCATGCCGTCGAGGAGGGCACGGATGCCCGCGCGCACGAGGAGCTGGTCGTCGATCAGGAGGAGCCGGGTGGCGCCTCGGGTCCGAGGCGAGCGGGAACCCGCGGGACGGCCGCGACGGGTGGGGCTCACACCGCGGCGTAGGATGCGCGAATCCCGCCCGCGCTGCCATCATGGAATTCGAAGACGAACCTACGCAGAACTACGGAGGCGCCTCAGGCGGTCTCCCGACCGAGGGGGCCCTCGACCCCGATCAGCCCCTGGGCCAGAGCGAAACGGACGAGTCCGGCCACGTCCCGGATGGCCAGCCGCTCCCGCAGGTTCGCCCGGTGGGTCTCCACCGTCCGGATGCCGATCCCCAGCGCTTCGGCGATCTCCTTGGTGCCCTGGCCCTCGGCGATGAGACGGAGCACGTCGCGCTGCCGGGCGGTGAGCCGACCCACCGCGGCCGCGGTAGGCGCGGGGCCGCGCGCCGCCGTGGCCACGTGGTGGGCGATCCGATGCCCGAGCACGGTCTCTCCGCGGGCGACCCCGCGGATGGCTGCCTCGAGCTCGTCCGGAGTGGCCGCGGTCAGCAGGTAGCCCGCGGCGCCGGCACGCAGGGCATCGACCACGTCGTCACCGCGCACGTGCACGGACAGCATCAAGACGCGCGCGGTCTCCCCGCGCTCGGCCAGCCGCGCGAGAAACGCGATGCCGTCGAGCCGCTGCGGCGACCGATGCACGAGGACGACGTGGGGCCGATGGCGCGTGACCTGCGCGAGGCCACTCTCGATGTCCTCGGCGACGGCCATCACGCGGATGCCCCGCATTCGAGCGAGCACCGCGCGGAGACCCTCGCGGATCAGGGCATGATCGTCCAGCAGCAGCACCCGGACCGCGGGGAGCGGACGGCGCCCCCGTGGCTTGCCCATGTCCGGTATCCGAGGCATCAGGCATGCCAGCGGACCTGCGGCACCAACCGCCGCTGATAGGTGAATTCAATGTCGCCATGGCTCAATGGCCCTGCGAGGTTGGACGGCTGCGCGCAAGGTCTGAGCAGCCCGATCCAGGTCGCCGGCGGCTCCACGGCTACCGGAAAATTCCGTTCTACGGGGAACTACTCTACCGAGAACCCCGGGGGCTCACCGGGCCAGGCCCCGGAGGCGCGGGAGGGCGCGGGCGCTGATCGACACCGCCAGCAGCGGGCAGCGGGCGGTCCGGAGGACGCGCTCGGTGGTGCTGCCTCGCACGGCGTCCATGAACCCATGGCGGCCGGCGGTCGTCATCACGATGAGCTGCGGATGCCACTCGTGCAGGGTCGCGGTGAGCCGCTCGATCGCTTCACCCGGCTCCGTCTGCCGCTCCCAGCTCCAGCTCCCCCGCGCCGGCGTGGTGACGGACGGAAACGCCGTCTCCCCCACGTGGAGCAGGCGGAAGATGACCGGGTCATCGCCCACCAGCGTGGCCAGGGACACCGCGGCATCGATCGCGGGCTGCGCCGAGGGGGCATGATCCACCGGCACCAGGATGCGGCGCAGGTTCAGGCTGCCGTCGCGGGGCGACACGAAGCTGGTCGCCCCCTCGGGCACGAAGAGGGCGACCTCGCCCGCGTGCTGGCCGATGGCCGAGGCCACGCTCGGCTGCCGCCAGCGAGCGAGCCCGTCCCGGGGGTGGGTGGCCATGACGATCACGTCCGCGGGGTGCTCGCGGAGAAAATCGGCGGTGTGACCGACCGGATCCGATCCGGTCGCCTGCACCTTCACGATGTCGACGCCGAGGGCGGCGACCGCCGACGGGGAGCTCCCGGGGGGCAGCACTCCCCAGCGCTCGAGCGCCTCGCGAACGCCGGGAAAGCTGTTCCACCCCACCGGCCCGGCGTCCGGCGAGACGTGGAGCATGCGCAGCTCACCCCGCGTGAGCAGGGTGAGCTTGAGCGCATGTGCGAACGCGAGCTCGCTGGCCTCGGAGAAGTCCGTGGGGTGCAGGAAGCGCCAGGCTCCGCGGATCTCCCCGTCCGTCACCGTCGGCCCGCCGGCGTCCTATTGACCGGACCGGAGCGACATGTCGCGCGCTTGCAGCAGCTCGTCGCTCCGTGCCTTCCAGTTGAGTCGCTTGCTCGCGCCATAGAGGTCGATCTGCTGATAGAGCGGGATGGCCGGCACCTCCTCGACCCAGAGCCGGTTGATCTTGTGGTACTGGGCCAGGCGCTTCTTCTCGTCCATCATGCCCTGCGCTTCTTCCACCATCCCGTTGAAGTCAGGATTGTCCCAGTTCACGAAGATGCCGGGGGCCTTGAAGAGGGGGACGTAGATCGCCTCGGCGTCCATGGTGGGATGGCCCCAGCCGATCAGCCACACCGGCCCCGCCTTGTGCACGTACACCATGTTGTTGAGGTAGGCCACGAACTCGTGCGTGCGGAGCGTGGTCCGGATGCCCGCCTTGTTGAGCTGGCCCGTCACCGCCTCGGCGACCTCGCGGTCGCGCACGTAACGCCCCTGCGGGCCGTTGAGCACGATGTCCACGCCATTGGGGAAGCCGGCCTCGGTGAGGAGCTTCTTGGTGCGAGCGAGATCCTGCTTGATGGGCTTGAGCGCGGGATCGAAGCCGAAATGCAGCGGGGTCAGCATGGTCGCCGTGCGCACCGCCTTGCCGTCCATCACCCCGCGGATGATCTCGTCCGCGTCGATCGCCGAAGCCAGCGCCTGCCGCACCCGCTTGTCCGCGGTCGGGCCCGCGTAGGGCCCGATGGTCTTGTTGCTGCCGTCCATCTGGTGCGTGTAGATCATGAGCTGAATGGTGCGGATGGACGGCGCGGTGCTGAGAAAGAGCTTGGGGTGCTTGTCGATGATGCTGCCGAGATGCGGCGGGATGTTGACGGCGACGTCGATCTCGCCGTTCTGGAGCGCGGCGACGCGGACGGCGTCGTCCGGGATGGGCTTGAAGACCACCGTCTTGATGTTGGGCGCGCCCCGCCAGTGGTTGGGGACGGCCTCCATGACGATCTCCTCGTCCTTGGCCCAGCGCACGAACTTGTAGGGCCCGGTCCCGATCGGCGCCTTGGAGATGGCCGCCGAGTCCTTGCCCGCGTACTCCTTCGGGGGATACATCGAGGCGGAACGGAGGGCCAGGTGCGGGACGAACGTCGGCCACGGCTTCTTGGTGTGCACGCGCACGGTGTAGGGATCGACGATCTCCACCCGATCGATGGGGCCGAAGGAGCCGCCGCCGCGCATCTTGTTGGCGGGATTGGACAGCCGCTCCAGGCTGAACTTCACCGAATCCGCGTTGAAGTCCTCGCCGTTGTGAAACTTCACGCCCTTCCGGAGCTTGATCTCCCAGGTGGTGGGGGCCACCAGCTTGGGCAGCTCGGCCGCGAGGCCGGGTTGAAGCTTCAGGCTCTGGTCGCGCTCGACGAGCATGTCGAACATCTGGGCGCCGACGTTCGAGGCGGGCTGCTCCGACTGATTCATCATGTCGAGCGTGGTCGGGTCCACGCCCTGCGCGATGATCACCTTGCCCGCGGGGGCGGCCGCGGCCGCCAGCGGAAGCGTGAGGGCGGTGACGACCACGATCAGGCTGCGCCAAGGTTTCATGAGGGCCTCCTTTGAGTGCCGCGATCCGGGTGCGGCATACTCTAGGGGCCCGTCAGGGGGGAGTCAACAGGCGCTGCTCCCGCTCCCGGCGCTCCGCTCGGCCGCCCGCGATGAGCGCCCCCAGCACGATCAGCATCCCCACGAAGCCCAGGAGGAACGCCACCGGGCCCATGTGCGTGGTGAGCTGGAGATGCGAGTACGCGTGCCAGCCCTCGCCCGCCGCGGCCAGCAGGCCGCCGGCGAAGGCGAGGGGGGCCGCCGCGCCGCGCCGACCGCGGCGAACGTGGTCCACGAGGGCCCACGCGGTCGTGACCGCCAGGGCGGCCACGCCCAGGTAGATGGGAAGGTGGACGGTGCGGAGATGCCGCAGCATCTCGTCGAAGGTCTCGCCCTCGAAGCCCGGCTGGATCACGCCGTGCCAGGCGATGTCGTATGCCACGCCGAGCCAGTAGAGGACCAGCGCGGACCAGATCCACGCGCGCGGTGTCTTCATGTCCTCAGGTTATACCCCGTGTAGTATCGGGGGCCGGAGGTGGCCATGCGCTTCGGGACCTTCTTCTTCTTCCAGGCGGCGCCGGGGCTGACCCACGCCGAGGTCGTGCACCGCGAGCTCGAGCAGATGGAGTGGACGGAAGAGCTCGGCTTCGACCAGATCTGGCTCACCGAGCATCACTTCATCGACTACGGCCTCGCGGTGGATCCGGCGAGCCTCGCCGCCACCGCCGCCGCCCGC
Organism: Candidatus Methylomirabilota bacterium; assembly: GCA_035281625.1. Lineage (GTDB taxonomy): Bacteria > Methylomirabilota > Methylomirabilia > Rokubacteriales > CSP1-6 > DASRWT01. The sequence goes on along the minus strand of DATEDO010000110.1, from coordinate 22,622 downwards.
ACGCGCCGGGTGCGCATCGGGCTGGCCGCGGCCATTCTGCCCTTCCACCATCCGCTGCGCCTGGCCGAGCAGCTCTCGCTGATCGACATCATCTCGAAGGGGCGGCTGGACGTCGGCGTGGGGCGCGGCAACCGGCCCGCCGAGTTCCGCGGCTATCACGTGCCCCAGCAGGAGAACCGCGAGCGCTTCGACGAGGCGGTGGACCTCATGCTGCGGGCCTGGACGGAGGAGCGCTTCTCCCACCAGGGGCGCTTCTTCACCGTGGGCGAGGCGCGCGTGATCCCCAAGCCCTGGCAGCGTCCCCACCCGCCCATCTATCAGGTGTGCGGCAGCGACGACGGCATCGAGTCCTCGGCCGCGCGCGGCTGGCCCATGCTGAACTCCATCCTCACCGGCCCGGTGAGTCAGCTCGAGAAGCGGCGCGACGCCTATCTCACGGCCTTGAAGAAGCACGGTCGAACCGACGCCGAGATCGCCGGGCTCATGAAGGACTGGGGGGTCTCGCGTCAGATCTACGTGGCACCCACCGACGCCCAGGCGCTCGCCGAGGCCAGAGACGCGGAGATGTGGTACCAGGACTCGCTGCGCCGATTCCAGGTGCCCGAGCGCATCGAGGACGCGCATCCGAGCCTCCAGCCGGGCTTCCGCGCCGCCGCCGAGCGCTTCGCCAAGGTGACGTGGGAGGGGCTCGTCGAGGAGACCCTCGCCTTCGGCTCGCCGGACACGGTGTGCCGCAAGATCGAGGAGATGCGCGCGATGGGTGTGGGCCACATGCTGTGCTGGATGAACTTCGGCGGCCTGCCCCAGGACAAGATCCGCCGCTCGATGGAGCTCTTCGCCCGGGAGGTCATGCCGAACTTTCGCTGAGCCCCGTTTTTACCCGGTCACGAGGGCGCCGCCCGCCGCCGCAGGGGGGATTCCACCCGCGGTTTCGCCCGACACCACGGCGGTCCGTCCGTGGCATTTCCGTTGCAGCGTCTCGGGCGCGGAGGGCGCCGCCGATGCCGCGAGATCCGCACACCGAACCCATGGGGGCGCGAGAGGACGCGGCGCCCGCCGCGACGGTCACGGCGGAGCGTCCGTTCCAACCCGACGCCCCGCACGCCTTCGTCAACGGCCGGGCCCATGCGTTGCCCGCCGATCCGCGGGTGACCCTGGTCGATTTCCTGCGCGAGCATCTCGGGCTCACCGGCACCAAGGTGGGCTGTGACCACGGGCAGTGTGGGGCCTGCACCGTGCTCGTCAACGGACGCCGCATCGCCGCGTGCTTGAGCCTCGCGGTGACGCACGAGGGCGATCAGATCACCACGATCGAGGGCCTGGCCGCGCCGGACGGCACACTGCACCCGGTGCAGGCGGCGTTCCTGGCGCAGGACGCGCTCCAGTGCGGGTTCTGCACGCCCGGACAGATCTGCGCGGCGGTGGCGCTGCTGGACGAGGTGGCGGAGGGCGAGCCCAGCGTCGTCACCCCGGACCGCGCGCGCCTGGGGCCCATCGATCTCACCGACGAGGAGATCCGCGAGCGCATGAGCGGCAACCTCTGCCGCTGCGGCGCCTATCCCAACATCGTGGCGGCGGTGCGAACGGCCGCCCGCGAGGCGCTGCGGTGAAGCCCTTCGCCTACACCCGGGCCACCGACGCGCGCGGCGCGGTCGCGGCCGCCCACGGCGCCGAGGCGGCGCGCTTCCTCGCCGGCGGCACCAACCTCGTGGACCTCATGAAGCAGGGCGTGGAGGAGCCCGCGCACCTCGTGGATATCACGCGCCTGCCCCTCGCCGGCGTGGAGGACGTGGGCGACGGGGGTGTCCGGATCGGGGCCCTCGCCCGCAACAGCGACGTGGCCGGCCACCCCCTGATCCGTCTGCGCTATCCCGTGCTGACCGAGGCGCTGCTGGCCGGCGCCTCCCCGCAGCTTCGCAACATGGCCACCGTCGGCGGCAATCTCCTGCAGCGCACCCGCTGCCCCTATTTCACCGACGTCGCCTTCGCCGAGTGCAACAAGCGGGCGCCGGGCTCCGGCTGCGCGGCGCGCTCGGGCTGGAACCGCATGCACGCCATCCTGGGGGCGAGCGAGGCCTGCGTGGCCACTCATCCCAGTGACATGGCGGTCGCGCTCGCCGCGCTGGACGCGGTGATCGAGCTGCTCGGGGCCGAGGGCGCCCGCGAGCTGCCCATCGAGGCCTTCTACCGCCTGCCCGGGCGCACGCCGGAGCTGGAGACCGAGCGGCGTCCCGGCGAGCTGATCACCGCGGTGCGCCTGCCGCCGCTCCCCTTCGCGCGCCGCTCGCGCTACGTCAAGGTGCGCGACCGCGCCTCCTTCTCGTTCGCCGTGGTCTCGGTGGCGGCCGCCCTCGACCTCGACGGCGCCGCCACGATCCGGGGCGCGCGGCTGGCGCTGGGCGGCGTGGCCCACAAGCCCTGGCGGGTGGCGGAAGCGGAGACGATGCTGGTGGGCCGGCGCGCCGAGGCGGGCGCTTACGGCGATGCGGCCGACGTCATGCTACGCGACGCGGAGCCGCTGCGGCACAACGCCTTCAAGGTGGAGCTGGCGCGGCGCAGCGTGGTGCGCGCGCTCACGCTCGCCGCGCGGAGCTGAGGAGCCGAGCATGCCGGAGCTGGTGGGCAGCGGGCTCGAGCGGGTCGACGGGCGCGACAAGGTGACGGGCTCGGCGGGCTACACCGCCGACCACCCCGTCGCGGACGTCGCCCACGCGGTGCTGGTGCCGAGCGCGATCGCCCACGGCCGCGTGGAGGCCATCGACGCCGAGGCGGCGGAGGCGGTGGCGGGCGTGGTCGCGGTGCTCACCCACGACAACGCCCCGCGGCTCCGCCGGCTCGGGCGTGACGCCGACGGGAACCACGCCATCCTCGCGCTCCAGGACGCCGACGTCCGCTACGCCAATCAGCCCATCGCGGTGGTGGTGGCGGACACCCTCGAGCAGGCGCGCGAGGGCGCCCGGCGGCTGGTCGTGCGCTACGCGGCGAAAACGCCGCTCGTGGGCCTCGATCCCGTGCGCGGCCGCTCTTTCCGGCCCAAGCAAGTGGTCGAGGAGAAGTCCGACACCGCGCGCGGCACCGTGACCACCGCGCTCTACCGGAGCCCGGTCCGGCTGGAGGGGGTCTACACGACCGCCTTCCAGACGCACAATCCGCTCGAGCCGCACGCCACCGTGGCGGTGTGGGAGGACGGGCGGCTCACGCTCTACGACGCCACCCAGGGCATCTTCGACTGCCGGGCCCGCGTGGCGAAGATCTTTGGCCTCCGCGCGGACGCGGTGCGGGTGGTGTCGCCCTTCGTGGGCGGCGGCTTCGGCAGCAAGGGGCCGGTGTGGTCCCACGTGGTGCTCGCCGCCATGGCCGCCCGGCACGTGGGCCGGCCCGTGAAGCTCGTGCTGGAGCGACCGCAGATGTTCGGGCCCGTGGGCTGGCGCTCGCGCACGCGCCAGACGCTGGCGCTGGGCGCGGAGCGGGACGGCACCCTCACCGCCCTCCACCACCACACCCTGGCGGAGACCTCCACGTTCGACGAGTTCATGGAGCCCAGCAGCCTGCCCGCACGTATGCTCTATGCCGCGCCCGCCAGCGCCACCACGCATCGCCTGGTGCGCTCCACCATCGCCACGCCGTCCTACGCGCGCGCCCCGGGCTGGGCCAGCGGCAGCTTCGCGCTCGAATGCGCGATGGACGAGCTGGCCTGGACGCTGGGCCTGGATCCCATCGAGCTCCGCCTCCGCAACTACGCGGAGAAGGATCCGGACACCGGCCTGCCGTGGTCCAGCAACGGGCTGCGCGAGTGCTATCGGATCGGCGCGACGCGCTTCGGCTGGCACCGGCGGGCGCCGCAGCCGGGCGTGTGGCGTGACGGCGACTGGCGTGTGGGCTGGGGCATGGCGGTGTCGGTCTACCCCACGCATCGGAGCGAGGCCTCGGCAGTGGCGCGGGTGCACGACGACGGTAGCCTCGTCGTGGAGGTCGGTACCCAGGACATCGGGACGGGGACCTACACGATTCTCACGCAGATCGCGGCGGACGCTCTCGGGATCCCGCCCGCGCAGGTCGCGGTGCGCCTCGGCGACACCGACTATCCGGAGACCCCCATCTCGGGCGGCTCGCAGACCGCGGCCAGCGCCGGCTCCGCGGTGCACCAGGCCGTGACCGCTCTCCGCGCGGAGGTGATCCGCCGGGCGCGGAAGGACCCCGCGAGCCCGCTCCACGAGGTGCCGGCGGACTGCGTCGCCATCGAGGAGGGACGTCTCTTCGACTCCCGCGTGTTCGGCAAGGGCGAGAGCGTGGCCAGTCTCCTCACGCGACAGGGCCGGCCGCACCTGGAGGCGCGGGCGGACGCGGCGCCCGGGCCGGAGGCGGACGAGTACGCCATGTACGCCTTCGGCGCCCAGTTCGCGGAGGTGCGGGTGGACGCCGAGCTCGGCGTGATCCGCGTGAGCCGCATGGTCGGCGTGTTCGACGTGGGCCGGGCCCTGAATTCCCGCACCCTGCGGAGCCAGCTCATGGGCGGGATGGTGTGGGGCATCGGCCTGGCCCTCACCGAGGACACCGTGCTGGACGGGCGCGTGGGCCGGGTGGTGAACGGGAATCTGGCCGACTACCACGTGCCCGTCGAGGCCGACGTGCCCGAGCTGGACGTGACCTGGATCGGCGCGCCCGACGCGTGCGTGAACCCGGTGTGCGCCAAGGGCGTGGGGGAGCTGTCCATCACCGGTGCCCCCGCCGCCATCGCCAACGCCATCTACCACGCGACCGGCCGCCGAGTTCGCGCTCTCCCCATCACCCTCGACAAGCTGCTCTAGCGTCGGTGCGCGCGGCGTTACTCGTTTGGTGGCGCCGCGCTGATGTCGCCCAGTGCCGAGTCGGGGTCGCGCTCGAGGGCGAGGTCGCCCAGGGACACGATGCCGACGGGACGGCCGTCCTCCACCACGGGCAGGCGGCGCACCGAGCGCTCCCGCATGAGCGTCACCGCCGCGTCGATGGGGTCGGTGGGGGCGACGGTGGTGAGATCACGGCTCGCGACTTCACCCACCGGGGTGGAGCCGAGGTCCCAGCCCTCGGCCACCGCCCGGACCACGATGTCGCGGTCGGTGAGGATGCCGGTGATTTGCTCGCCGTCCATGACGATCACATTGCCGATGCCGGCGTCGCGCATCCGCCGCGCCGCCTCCTCGAGGCTGGTGTTCGAAGCGACCGTCACGGGCTCGGGGGTCATGACGTCTCGGACGGATTCACCGCGGTACGTGCTCATGGCAACAACCCCTCTCGGAAAAGTGGTCAGTGGCGCCGCGCGTCCATCATGCGCCGCATGATGCGCTTGGCGCGCTCCAGCTCGGCCCGGCGGCTGGGGCTGAGCCCCCGCCCGCCGTCGTCGCTCCTCGCCGCATGCCCTCCACCAAGGCAAGCGACATGCCAGCCCCGTGGCACCGGCAAACCGGGCGGACGGCATCCGGGGTGAGGCGCGCGAAGGGGAGGCGGGCGCTTCCGACCGGGTAGCTTGGCGCCGCTGGGAAGCGGCTAGCCCGCGGCGCTCACGCGCGCCGCCGGCTCAGAGGTACCGCGTGGGCCAGTTGATGGTGCGCCACATGTGCGCGGAGGGGCTCGCGTCGAAGCCCAGCCCTTCCTTGGGCTGCTTGAAGTTCCGCCCGATGATGTCGGTGAACTCCTCCAGCTGCACGGTGACGTTGGGGTCGAAGGAGTAGAGGTCGTTGACGGTGATGAGGCGGGACGTCATGTACCACTTGTGCTCACGCGCAAGCTGGTAGGCGCGCTCGATGTGCGGCTCCGGCTTGTAGTGCTCTCCGAAGAGGGTCTTGTAGAGCTCGGGGTACTGATAGCCCACCGACTCGTCGGGATAGAAGCGCAGCGCCTGGTGATACCGGATGCCCCACGACACCTCCTCGTCCACGTAGGGCTCCACGAGCTGAGCGGCCCAGTAGCCGTGGTCGCTCCGGATGAAGCCGGTGATGGCGATGTCGTGGAGGAGGCACGCGATGACGACCTTCTCGGGCGCGCCCGACTTCATGGCCAGCCGCGCGCTCTGGAGCATGTGCATGGACGGCCCGAAGCGCAGCCGGTAGAAATCCATCAGCGTGGGCCTGTCCGGCATCTTGGGCAGCCGCGCGTCGTGGCCCATGAGGAAATGCCGGCCCTTGGCGTCGGGCCGCGGCATCGGCTCCCGGGGATCGCGCTCGCCCGAGGTGTAGATCACCGACTTGACGGCGATCTTGTCCAGCTCCTGACTGAGGGCGTGCTCGGCGGCTTCGGCGCGCTGGAGTGTCGTCATGCGTCCATCATCCGCCCCGCCTCCGCCGCCTGTCAAGATTACGTGTATGATCCCCGGGGGGGAAACCATGCGAGTGGAGATCATCTGCACCGGCGACGAGGTGCTGACGGGCAAGATCGTCAACACCAACTTCTCCTACATGAGCCAGAAGCTCGAGGACGTGGGTCTGTCGGTGGCCTGGGAGACCACGGTGGGCGACGACCGGGAGAGCCTGGCCAAGGCCTTTCTCCTCGCCGCCGAGCGCGCGGACGCGGTGATCGTCAACGGGGGCCTCGGCCCCACGGTGGACGATCTGTCCCAGGAGATCGCCGCGCAGGTCTCCGGCCAGCCGCTCGTGCTCAACGAGGCATGGCTGGTCAAGATGGAAGACTTCTTCCGCAAGCGCAGCCGCACCATGCCCCCCAACAACACGAAGCAGGCCATGCTCCCCGCCAACGCGGAGATCCTCGACAATCCCATCGGCACCGCATGCGGCTTCGCGCTGGACATCGGCAAGGCGCGCTTCTTCTTCACCCCCGGCGTGCCCCGTGAGCTGCGCCGCATGGTCGAGGAGCAGATCATCCCGCGCCTGCTCGCGCGGAGCGGCGAGCAGACCACCATCTTCCTCAAGCGCTTCCACTCCTACGGCCTCGGCGAGTCCCACGTGGACAGCCTGCTCACCGGCGTGGAGGCGCTGGTCCCCGACGGGAGCCTGAAGCTCGGCTTCCGCGCCCACTATCCGCAGCTCGAGACCAAGCTGACGGTGAGGGGCGTGAGCACGGAGGACGTGCGCCGGAAGCTCGAGCCGGTGGAGCGCGAGATCCGCAAGCGCCTGGGCAATTTCATCCTCGCCGAGGACGACAAGACCATGGAGGGCGTGATCCTCGAGGCGCTCGGCTCGCGCGGCGCCACCCTGGCCCTGGTGGAGACCTTCACCGGCGGGCTCATCGCCTCGCGCCTGGCGCCGCAGGTGGGCGCGGAGACGATCGTCACCCGCGGCATCGTGTCCCGCGACATCGCCCAGGTGCGGGCGGCGGTGGGCCTCGACGGCCCCGCGCCCGCCGCGATCACGCCGGCGCTCGCCGAGGACGTGGCGGCGGCGGCCCGGCGCCTCTGCGGCGCCACCCACGCCCTCGCCGTGCTCGTGGACCTGGACGACGGCCCCGACCGCATCGAGTTCGGCGGCACCATCAATCTGGCCATCGCCACCGAGGCGGGCGCGGAGTCGCGGCGGAGCCGCATCCTGGGCGGGCGCGAGTGGGTGCGCCTGGGCGCCACCGAGCTCGGCATGGACTGCCTGCGCCGGCATCTCCAGGGGCTCCCGGTCGTCGAGCGCATCGACTTCGAGAAGACGTGACCGCGCCATGAAGACGCTGATCGAGCACGGCTGGGTGGTGGCGTGGAACGGGAGCACGCACGAGATCCACGAGCACGGTGACGTGGTGTTCGAGAACGACACCATCGTCCACGCGGGCGGCGCCTACGCGGGCCCGGTGGACGCGCGCATCTCGGCCCGCGGCAAGCTCGTGTCCCCCGGGTTCATCAACACCCACGTCCACACCGCGGGCGGAGGCGGCGACTACCTCCTGCTCGACATGGCCAGGAACGACTACCGCACCGCCAACTACATGGCGTTCGCCGCTCCCCTGAAGGGCGCGATGACGCCGCCTCCGCCGGAGGCGGTGGCCGCGCTCCGCGCCTACGTGTTCCTCCACACCTTGAAGCAGGGCACCACCACCGTGATCGACGTCGGCGGCCTGCGGGGCGACTGGGAGGGCTACGCCCGGCTGGTGGACGACCTCGGCGTGCGCGTCTACGCGAGCCCGCCCTTCCGTGACCGCGACACCTTCATGGACACCACGGGCCGCCTCTACTACGACGAGGACGCCGCGGTGGGCCGGCAGCGACTACAGGAAGCCGTCGACTTCGTGCGGAAGTTCGACGGGGCCGCGGGCGGCCGCTTGAAGGGCATGCTCAACGCCGCCCAGGTCGAGACGTGCTCGGAGCCCCTGCTCCGCGCGGGCAAGGACGCCGCCCGGGCGCTCGGCGTACCCATCCACACCCACGCCGGCGGCAACCTCATCGAGTTCCAGCGCATCATGGAGGAGTACCGGAAGACCCCGGTGCAGCTCCTCGCCGACATCGGGTTCCTCGACGAGCGCACCCTCCTGGGCCACGTCGTCTTCACCACCGCGCATCCCTGGCCGCGCTATCCCTTCGGGAACGATCTCGAGGTCCTGGCCCGGACCGGCGCCACCGTGGGCCACTGCCCGTACAAGTACGCCAAGATGGCGATGACGCTCCATTCCCTTCCCCGCTACCTCGAGGCCGGCGTGACGGTCGCCATCGGCACCGACACCTATCCCATGGACATGGTGTCGGAGCTTCGCTGGGCGTCCATCCTCGCCAAGGTCACGGACGCCAACTACCAGGTAGGCCTCCCGAGAGAAGTCTTCAACGCCGCGACCGTGGGCGGCACCCGCTTCATCGGGCGCCCCGATCTGGGCCGCCTCGCCGCCGGGGCCAAGGCCGACATCCTCCTCATCGACCTCGACCATCTGGGCGGGCCCCTCTACGCCGATCCCATCAAGGCCCTCGTGGACGCCGGGACCGGGCGCGACGTCCACACCGTCATCGTGGCCGGCAAGGTGCTGGTGGAGAACGGCCGCGTGACCAAGGTCGACGAGGAGCAGGTGCTCGCGAAGGCGCGCGAGGCCACGCGTCACTACTGGGCCGAGGTGCCGCGCTGGCGCTGGGACGGCGCGGGCGTGGACCGGATCGTCCCCCCGGCCTTCCCGATCCGGCGCTCCCCCTCGCGCGATCAAGCGTCCTCGAAGGGATAGAGGGGCCGGCGCCGCTTCCGGTAGGTGAAGAGCCGGAGGTCGCTCGACGTGCAGCCATCGCCGTCGCACAGCACGATGTGGCGCGCGATGGGCTCGAAGCCGGCGCGGAAGTGCTGGCGCGACTTGATCAGCACGTAGCGCTTGCGCCGCGGGTCGATCCCGCAGTGGGTGAACACGCCGAGATCGAACGGCTCGCTGCGCCGCTCCGAGACCACGATCTGGATGGGCCCGGTGTCGAGCACCACGGTGCGTCCCATGCGGACGCGCGTCCCGGTGGCCATGGGCCCGGTGACGGTGAACTCACCGTCGGTGACCCGCGTCACGCGCCCCGTCACCGGGAGCGGCTTGCCCGCCAGGTTGATCTGCGGCATGTCGATTCGTCCACCGAGGTCGATCGTCACGCTCGCCGCGGTGCCGGCGTCGAGGAGGCGCGCCACCGCCGCCGGATCGCAGATGGGCCCCGCCGCCACGTCCTCCAGCCCCTGCCGCTGCACTTCCGCGATCACGCTCATGACGTCCTGCGTGCCGCCGGAGGCGGTGTTGTCGCCGTGGTCCACGAGCACGATGGGCCCCTCGCCGAGGGTCTTCGCGTGGGCGATCTGACTGGCCAGCGGGGCGCCCGCGTAGAGAAAGGCCTTGCGTCGCTCCCAGGCCCGGTCGAGCAGCCCCTCGAGAAGGGCGCGGCCCCGATCGGTCCGCCCATCGCACACCATCACCGCGGAGCAGGAGATGTGCGGGATATCGGCATGGGGGAAGCCGCCGAACACGGAGGCGTTCAGCACCACGCCGCTGGCCTCGGCGGCGATCGCCTCGTCCATGATGTCCTTCATGGGCGGGCGCGAGGGCGCGTGGACCAGCGTGCTCGTCATCATGGGCCGCGTGCCCCACACCATCACGGGCTGAATCTCCCCCTCCAGCGCGCGCAGCAGGGTCTCGCCCGCCCGCACGCCCGTCTCGCCCATGTCCACGTGCGGGTAGGTGCGATAGCCGGTGACCACGGTGGCGAGCTCGATCATGGGCGCGGTCATGTGAGCGTGGAAGTCGAGCCCCACCGCGATCGGCACCCGCGGGGCGACCGTCCGGATGCGACGGAGGAGCTCACCCTCGCCGTCGTCGGTGTGCTCGGCCACCATGGCGCCGTGGAGCGCGAGGAAGACCCCGTCGCAGCCGTCACGGATGGCGCCCACGATGGCGTCCGCCATGTCCTCGTAGGCGCGCTTCTCCACGTACCCGGAGGGATGCGCGCCGGCGGCCAGGGGGACCACGATCTCCGCCCCGGCCTTCCCCGCCACGTCGAGGAAGCCGCCGAGCTGCGTGTTCGTGCCCCTGAATTCCGCGATGGCGGCCTCGCCGGCCAGCGGCCGGAACGAGGACAGCGGCGTGGGCACCGGCGAGAAGGTGTTGGTCTCGTGCATCATCATGGCGAGGACGAGCTTGCGGCGCGGCATGAGGGGTCCCTCCCGCCGCGAGTGTAGACGAACTCCGCGCGCGTGGGTATGGTCGACGGGTGACGCGGCCGCCCTCCTGGCAGCGCAATGTCTGGGCACTGTCGTTGTCGGTCTTCATCGCGTTCGTGGGCTTTCAGTTCTTCTCGCCGTTCCTGCCCCTGTACGTGCGCGAGCTGGGGGTCGTCGATCCCGCCGCGATCGCCCTCTGGTCCGGTGTCCTCGCCGCCGTCACGCCCACGGTGTCGGGGGTGCTCGCCCCCCTCTTCGGCCGGCTCGCCGATCGCTTCGGCCGGAAGATGATGCTGATCCGCTCGCTCGCCGGCTTCACCGTGATCATCGCCGCCATGGGGCTGGTGACCTCGGTGCAGCAGCTCTTCGCGGCGCGCTTCCTCCAGGGCCTCTTCGCGGGCTTCACGCCCATGGCGATGGCGGTGGCGAGCGTGTCGGCGCCGCGCGAAAAGGTCGCCACCGCCATTGCCCGCGTACAGGGCGCGCAGCTCCTGAGCGTGGCGGTGGGCCCGGCGGTGGGCGGCTTCGCCGCCGAGCATCTCGGCATCCGGCCCGCCTTCTACGTCACCGCCGCGCTCTGCGCGGTGTCGCTGATCGCGCTCGTCGTCCTCTTCGAGGAACAGCGCGCGGCCGCCCCCGGGGACGCCCCCGCGCCGCGGCGCTCGGCGCCGCTGCGCGAGTTCCTGGGCCAGCCCCACTTCCTGCCCGTCATGGGCCTGCTGCTCATCGCCCAGTTCATCGACCGCGGGCTGGGGCTCGTCGTCCCGCTCCAGGTCGCCCACATGCCGGAGGTCCCCGCCCCCGCGGCCACGTCGGGCATCATCATCTCCGCGGCGGCGGTGGGGGCCACGCTGTCGGCCAGCCTCGCCGCGCGCCTCTCGGCCGCGATGCCCGCCGGCCTGCTCCTGTTTCTCCAGCTCGCGTCGGGCGGACTCTTCTGCGCGGGCATGGCCTTGGCCGGCGGCTGGCTGAGCCTCCTCGTGCTGCGCGTGCTGGTGGCCCTCTGCCTCGGCGGCGCGCTGACGCTGGCCTACGCGCTGGGCGGCATGCTCGTGCCCGCCGAATCGCGCGGCGCGGCCTTCGGCTGGCTCGCCATGGGCGTGCAGATCGGCACCGCGGCGAGCCCCCTCCTCACGGGCGCGCTGGCCGCGGTGTCGATCCCGGGCGCCTATTTCCTGGACGGGGCGCTGGCCTGGCTGGGCGCGCTGGTGCTGCTCTTCTTCGCGCGCGACTTGCTACGCCGTCGCGAGCGCCCCGAAGCCTAGGTCAGCGATTTCCCCATAGGCGTGGGGCGGCGCGATCGCGCAGACCCCGGAGGCGGAAGCCCAGCCCGATCATGATCACGCCGACCACGATGGCCATGCCGCCGATGGCCCACAGGAGCGCGAGGGCGCCCGCCCCCGGCGAGACGATGAGGAAGAGGCCCAGGAGAATCGACAGCACGCCGCTGGCCGCGAGCAGCCACTCGTGGTCGATCTCGCGGCGGAGCTGTACCGCGGCGATCACCTCGAAGACGCCACGGAAGATCGCCCACGCGGCGATGAGGTAGAGGAGGGCGAGCGCGGTGAGGCCGGGCATGGCGAAGGTCAGCGCCCCGACGCCGATGGCGGCGAGGCCGGCGAGGAGCACGCCCCAGGGAAATCGTCCGGGCTGCCGCGCCGCGATCGCCGCGATCACCGCGAGGACCCCGTCGACGAGCGCGTAGGCGCCGTACATGATCACCAGCACGGCCAGCGTGAGGCCGGGCCAGGCGAACGCGGCCACCCCGAACAAGACGGCGCACACGCCGCGCAACACGATCGCCCACCAGTTCCGGGCCAGGGTCATGAGCATGGGCGCCTCCTGCCTGCCCCGCGACTAGCGCGACGGGGCGTGCGTCGGAACCTGATCGGAGCGGAAGATCAGCTCGTCGGGAGAGGCGCCCGCCGCCACCCGCGCCACCAGCGCCTCGGGGTCGAAGGGCTCGCCGATCGGGTTGGCGCCGAAGGCGGCGCCCCGGAGGAACGCGTTGGCCTCGTCGGGCGGGAGCAGGTCGATCTGGAACTCGAGCTGATTGCCGTCGGGGTCGCGGTAGTACATCGACAGCGTGGGCCCGTGGCGGATGGGGCGATAGGGCAGGATGCCGTCGGCCTTGAGCCGCGTGTAGAGGTCCACCAGCTCGCCGAGGTCGCGCCAGGTGTAGGCGAGGTGGTTCACGCCGACCTGGAGCGGCGCGCGGGCCGGAAGATCCGCGGGCGCGGGACCGAGATTCAGGAAGGCGAAGCGGTGATGCTCGTCGTCGTAGGTGAGGAAGGCCAGCCGCTCGCCCCGGTGCTGGACGCGCGCCTCGAACACGCGCTGATACCAGGCGATCATCTCCTCGTAGCGGTGGGTGTTGAACACGACGTGGGCGAACTTGCTGGGCGGCGCCATGTTGTCCTCCCGCTACCGCATCACCACGCCGGCGATGCGCTCGAGCTCCGCCGCCATGTCGGCGTCGGTCTTCACGGTGGCGGGCCGGATCACCACGCGCGTCGCGCCCGCGTCGAAGTGGCGGCGGATCAGATCGCGGTCGGCGGGCTGCCCGTGGACGGACACGGTGACGGACGCGGGGTCGCGGTCGGCCTCGCGCGAGAGCCGGTCCAGCGTGGCGCGCCCCTCGCGCACCACGTCGGGGCCCACCGAGGTCGGCAGCCAGCCGTCGCCCCACGCGACGATCCGCTTGAACACGTTGGCGGCGCCGCCCCCCAGGAGGACCGGCGGGTGCGGCTTCTGGGCCGGCTTGGGGTAGGAGCGCACCGGCGGGAAGTCGTAGTACTTGCCGTGGAACTCGGCCTCCGGCTTGGTCCAGAGCTCCTTCATGGCCAGCACCGACTCGCGGGTCTGGGTCCAGCGATGGTCGAAATCGCCGCCCATGATCTCGGTCTCCTCGCGCAGCCACCCCGCCCCGATGCCGAACAGGAAGCGTCCCCCGCTGAAGTGATCGAGCGTGGAGACTTCCTTGGCGAGCACCAGCGGATGCCGCTCGGGCACCAGCACGATGCCGGTGCCGAGCTTGATCCGGGTGGTGGCGCCGGAGGCGCGCGCCAGGGCCACGAAGGGGTCCACGAAGTGGGAGTAGCTCTCCGGGATCGCCCCGTCGGGCGAGCCGGGGAAGCGGCTCTTCGAGTGCACGGGGATGAACGGGTGCTCGGCGCACCAGAAGGACTCGAAGCCGAGCGCCTCGGCCTTGGCGGCCATGGCCCCCACGTCGACGAGATAGGCGGGCAGCGGGACGGAGACACCGATGTTCATGGAACCCTCCTCGCCCCTCAGAAGGACACGGGCAGCGACGTGAGGCCGCGCAGCGTCAGGCTCTGCCGGTGCTGAGGCGCGGCGGTGGCCAGGGCAAGCTTGGGCTTGCGCCGGAGCAAGGTGTTGATGGCGATCTGACCCTCCACCCGGGCCAGCGGCGCGCCGATGCAGAAGTGAATGCCCCAGCCGAAGGCGATGTGGCGGTTCTCGGTGCGCCCGATGTCGAGGCGGTCGGGCTCGGGGAACTGCGCCGGGTCCCGGTCGGCAGCGCCGATGAACGGCATCACCATCTCGCCCTTGCCGATGGTCTTGCCCCCGAACGTCACGTCTTCGCTGGGAATGCGCGCGGTGCGCTGCACCGGGCCGTCGAAGCGCAGGAGCTCCTCGACGGCGGTGGTGATGAGGCCCGGATCCTCCTGCAGCCGCTTGCGCTGATCGGGGTGGCGCAGGAGAGCCAGGGAGCCGTTGCCGATGAGATTCACGGTGGTCTCGTGCCCGGCCACCAGCAGGAGGATGCACGTCGCCAGCAATTCGTCCTCGGAGAGCTTGTCCCCCGCCTCCTCGGCCGCGATGAGGCCGGACAGCATGTCGTCGCGCGGCGCGGTGCGGCGCTCGGCGATGAGTCCGCGGAAGTAGTCCGCCAGCGCCCGGCGCGCCTGCACGCTTCGCTCCGCCACCGGCGAGTCCGGCGGCAAGAGGATGGCGTCGAGGCCGCGGGCGATGTCGAGCCCCCAGCCCTTGAAGCGCTCGTGATCCGAGACCGGCACGCCGAGCATCTCGCAGATGACGATGACGGGCAGCGGGTAGGCGAACTGCTCGATGAGATCCATGCCCGGCTCGCCCTCGACTCTGTCCAGGAGCCCGTCCACGATCTGCTGAATGTGCGGCCGGAGCTGCTCGATGACCCGGGGCGTGAAGGCCTTGCTCACGAGCCCCCGCAGCCGCGTGTGGTCGGGCGGGTCGCGGTCCAGCATGGACAACCCCATGCCCAGCGGAGGAGCGGGGAGACCGAAGCGCTGGGCCACGAAGGCGGCGATGGGCTCCTTGATCATGCGGGGATCGCGGAGCGACGCCACCACGTCGTCGTAGCGCGTGAGCACCCAGAAGCCCAGCGGGCTCTGGTGCACCGGATCCTCCTCGCGCAGGCGGCGATACGTCGGATAGGGATCGGCCACGAAGTCCGGGGCCATGGGATTGAAGGTGAAGTCGCTCATGGGCTAGACGCCGAAGGCCTCCGCGAAGCGCTTGTAGGGTTCCAGGGGATCGCCGTACTTGACGTGGCCGGCGGTGTGGTGCGCGCAGGCCAGGAGCAGCGTGTCCTTGTCGGGCGCGCGCGTCTTGCCGTAGTCCTCCAGGAGACAGAGCCCGATCTCCTGGTTGTGGGGATCGTTGCCTTCCTTCACCGCGGCGAGGGCGAGCGTCCGCACCAGCGGCGCGCGATCGTGGCCGGCCTCGAGGTAGGCCCGCGTCCACGCCACGCTCTCATCGGTCTTGAGCGCCATCTGGGCCTCGTCGAGGCGCTCGAGGAGCTGCGCCGCCGTGAGCGCGCTCGCCCCCGCGGGCGCTTTCGCGTCGTTCATGCCGTTGCCCGGCGTGTCGCGCACCCAGCCCGACGACTGATGGATGAAGGAGCACGCCACGTAGAGGAGCTTCACCCGGTGGGGATGGTCGAACGTGTCGAAGAACCAGCCCATCGTGTTGGTGTACTCGTAGCCGTGGTGCGGCATGGAGAAGTTGTCCGGGAGCCCCGCGGTGAGGATGACGCGGGCGGCCGCGATCTGGATGGTGTCTAGGATACGCCGCGGATCCTTGCCGGCGAGGAGCAGGTCGGTGAGGGCGTCGATCCAGGCCTTCTCCGCCGGCCCGCGGATGGCCGCGATCAGCTGCTCCGACTCCGCGGGAGTGAGGGCCGCGCCATTGGCGCGCAGGCGCGCCTCCACCACCTGCGCGGGCGACGGCTCCATCGACGACTTCTGCCGCGCCTCGGGCTCGGCCAGGCGCGTCCACGCCACCTGGCAGGCCATCTCGTAGGCGGAATGCCAGCGCGGGCCCACCGCCATGTCGAGCGCGCCCGCGTACAGCACGTCGTGGGCGTCGTCCCAGCCGACGGCGTCGCCCAGCTCCACGGTGGCGCGCGCGCGATAGGATTTGTGTCCGGTGGTGAAGGAGCGGTTGAGGAACATCCGGTCCTGCACGTCGATGAGCCCGGCGAACACGAGGTGGGCGAGCAGCTCCTTGCGGCGCGCGCGCTCCTCGAAGAGGCCCAGGTAGACGCGATAGGCCGTCACCACCTCGCCGCGCTGCACGAGGGTGAGCCAGTGATTGAGCCGCTCGGCGAACGGCCCCTCGAGGTGGAGCGGCTCCTGATCCTCCCAGTGCCGCTCGGGCGCGACCACCGGCCGATTGGGATCGGGCTTGTAGGCGCGGCGGCCGTAGTGTCCCGGCGCGCGACCCAGGAGCTGATTCCAGGGGTCGAGGCCGGTGGGCACGTACCAGATGGTCTGCGCCATCGGCAGGAAGCGGAGCGACTCGGGGAGGAACTCCGGCAAGCGCACGCTCGTCCGCGCGCTCAGGAGGCAGTGGTCGTTGTTCACGAACCGGACGAACCCATCGTCGATTCGCTGGTGGTACGGGACGTGGGTGTAGGGGGCGTGAATGCGCACCGTCTCGCGCACGATCTCGGCGAGCGGGCGCTCGGCGCGGACGAGATCGTAGAACACCTGGCTCGCTCCCACCTGGTCCCGCGCGAGAATGCGCTCCTCGAGCTTGGCGTAGAGCGCGGCGTCCTTGGCGGTCGCGGCCATGGGTCAGCCCTCCGTGGGCGTCACTGCGGAATCACCAGGGTGGCGGCGTGCCCGCGGGCAGCGGGATCTCCGCCACGTTCAGCACCATCGATACGAGCGTGTAGTAGCCGCTCACCCCGATCAAGTCCACCACACCCTGCTCGCCCAGAACCTTCTTCGCGCGTTCGAACAGCGCGTCATTGACGAAGTGCCGGCGGTGGAGCGTGGTGCAGAAGTCGTAGACGAGCTCCTCGTCCTCCTTCATGTCCTTCGGCCGCTCGTCCCGCGCCACCGCGTCCGCGACGGACTCGGCGAGGCCGGCCTTGATGGCCAGCGGCCGGTGCGCGAACCACTCGTACTTCGACTCCCAGAAGCGGGCGTTGATGATGATGGCGAACTCGTTGAGCCGCGGTGGCAGCGACGAGCGGAAGCGGAGGTGCTCGCCCAGCCGTTGCACGCGGTCGGCCAGCTCGGGACTCCGCAGGAGCACGGCGAAGGGGCCGCGGATACCGCCCCGGGGCCCGGACGTGATGGCCTCGGCCACGCGGGCTTGCTCGGGACTCATCCGGTCGCGGGAGAGGTCGGGGAAGCGAGGCATGGGCGCATTCTACCTTTGCCCGCGGCCGGGGCCAATGGGGGTCGAGGGTAGCATCGCCCTGGCGCGGGGGGTAAGATCGACGCAGTCATGCGCGCCGCCGTCATGCGCCACCGCAAGCTGGTTGTCGCGGACCTGCCCACCCCCGAGCCGGGCCCCGGCGAGGTGCTGGTGAAGACCCTCGCCTGCGGCATCTGTGGCTCCGATCTCCACGCCTTGAAGCACGCGGAGCGGTTCGTGGAGAATCAACGCCGGGTCGGGGCGCGCTTCGTGATGGACCTGGACCGCGACGTCGTCATGGGCCACGAGTTCTGCGCGGAGATCGTGGCCTTCGGGCCCAAGACCGAGCGGCGCCTCCCCGTGGGCGCGCGGGTGTGCTCCACGCCCGGGCTCGTCCGCTCCGACGGCGTCCGCACCGTGGGCTATTCCAACGAGACGCCCGGCGGCTACGCGCAGTACATGCGGCTGACCGAGTCGCGCTTGCTCCCGGTGCCCGAGACGCTGTCCACCGAGCAGGCCGCGCTCACCGAGCCCATGGCGGTCGGCCTCCACGCCGTGAACATGGCGCGCATACAGCCCGACGACGTGCCGCTGGTGATCGGCTGCGGGCCGGTCGGGCTCGCGGTGATCGCGGCGCTGCGGCTCACCGTGGCCCGGCCCATCGTGGCCGCCGACTTCTCGCCGCGCCGGCGGGCGCTGGCCGCCGAGCTGGGCGCCGACACCGTTGTCGATCCCGCGACGAGCTCGCCGTGGACCGAATGGGCCGACGCCGCCGTGTGGCGGGACACGACACGCGCGCCGGCCCTGCCACCGTGGGTGCTGGGGCCCCCGCTCCGGCCGGCGGTGGTGTTCGAGTGCGTGGGGGTGCCCGGGGTCCTCGACCAGCTCATGGGCAATGCACCGCGCGGAACCCGGATCGTCGTGGTCGGCGTGTGCATGGAGCCGGACACGATCCAGCCCATGCTCGGCATCAGCAAGGAGCTGGCGTTCCAGTTCGTGCTCGGCTACACCGCCGCCGAGTTCGAGGAGACGCTGGGCCTGATCGCGTCCGGCGCCATCCCGACCGCGCCGCTCATCACCGGCCGGGTGGGCCTGGACGGGGTGGCGGGGGCCTTCGCCGAGCTGGCCTCCCCCGAGCGGCACGCCAAGATCATCGTCGAGCCCTGGCGCGCCTGACACCCTCCACTCGGGGCGAAGGCGCTATACTGAACGCGCACATGGCGTACAACGCGTGGTTCTCCTGCATCAACGGCTGTCCGGGGGAGTACGACCTCCGGGAGGTCATCTACCGCTGCCCGACGTGCGGCGATCTCCTCGAGGTCCAGCACGACATGGAGGCGCTGAAGTCCCGCTCCGCCGCCGCCTGGATACAGCTCTTCGACGACCGCTATCGCCGGAACGCCTATCCCTACGGCTCCGGGGTATGGGGCAAGAAGGAATGGGTGGTGCCCTTCCTCGACAACGAGAACATCGTGTCGATGTACGAGGGCAGCTCCAACCTCCTCTGGGCCGACCGCTATGGAAAAAGCCTCCGGGTGGAAGACCTCTGGGTGAAGCAGTGCGGGAACTCCCACACCGGGTCCTTCAAGGACCTCGGGATGACGGTGCTGGTGTCGGTGGTGAAGCAGATGATCGCGGGCGGCGTGCCCATCGACGCGGTGGCGTGCGCCTCCACCGGCGACACCTCCGCGGCGCTGGGCGCCTACTGCGCCTTCGCCGGCATCCCCTCGGTGGTGCTCCTCCCCAAGGACAAGATCTCCATCGCGCAGCTCGTGCAGCCCCTCGCCAACGGCTCGCTGGTGCTCTCGCTCGACACCGACTTCGACGGGTGCATGGCGGTGGTACAGGAGATCACCAAGGAGAAGCGGATCTATCTCGCCAACTCGATGAACAGCCTCCGCATCGAGGGGCAGAAGACGGTGGCGATCGAGATCGTCCAGCAGTTCGACTGGGAGGTGCCGGACTGGATCGTCATTCCCGGCGGCAACCTCGGCAATGTCCACGCCCTGGGCCAGGGATTCCTGATGATGCAGGAGCTGGGATTGATCAACAAGCTGCCGCGCATCTGCCTCGCCCAGGCCGAGCGCGCCAACCCGCTCTACCGCTCCTTCCAGAACGACTTCAAGACCTTCGAGCCCCTCACCGCGGGGGCCACGCTGGCCATGGCGATTCAGATCGGCAACCCGGTGTCGGTGAAGCGCGCCATCCGCACGCTCCAGCGCTTCAACGGCGTGGTGGAGCAGGCGTCGGAGCAGGAGCTGGCCGACGAGGCCGCGCGCGCCGACCGCACCGGCATGTTCAACTGCCCGCACACCGGCGTGGCCCTGGCCGCCCTCCGCAAGCTCGTGGACCGAAAGCTGATCCGGTCTGGTGAACGGGTCGTCGTGATCTCGACGGCCAACGGGCTCAAGTTTGCCGATCAGAAGGCCGCCTATCACATGGGCGAGCTCGCCGGCATCAAGCCCACCCACCGGAACAAGCCCGTGGAGCTGCCCGCCGATCCCAAGCGGGTGGCCCGGGCCATCGCGCGCCACGTCGAGAAGGCGCGGCAGCTGATCTCCTGATGCCCGAGCCCGTCGAGCCGCCGCAGAAGCCGCTCGGACCCAGCACGCTGTCGGTGCACGGCGGCGAGCCGCGGCCCAAGCCCGCCAACTCGCTGGCCACCCCCATCATCCAGACCGCCACCTTTACGTTCGCCAACACGCAGGAGCTGAAGGACCACTTCGACGGCAAGATCGAGCGCGTCGAGTACGGGCGCTACGGCAACCCCACCCAGAAGATCGCCGAGGCCAAGCTGGCCGCGCTGGAAGGCGCCGGGGATTGCCTGCTCTTCGCGAGCGGGATGGCCGCGATGACCACCGCGCTCTTCGCCATGCTCTCGCGCGGAACGCATGCGGTGGTCACCGACGACAGCTATCGCCGCACGCGGCAATTCCTCAACCAGACGCTCTCGCGCTACGGCATCGAGGTGTCCACGGTGCCCGCCGGCGACTACGAGGCGCTGGAGGACGCCATCCGCCCCACCACGCGGGTGCTCCTGAGCGAGTCGCCCACGAATCCCTACAACCGCGTGCTGGACCTCGAGCGCTTCGCCGCCATCGGCAAGAAGCACCGGGTGAAGACGGTGATCGACGCCACCTTCGCCACGCCGTACAACGTGCGGCCGCTCGAGTGGGGCGTGGACCTGGTCATGCACTCGGCCACCAAGTATCTCGGCGGCCACAACGACCTCCTCGCCGGCGCGGTGCTGGGCTCGCGCGACCTCGTGGGCGCGGTGCGGTCGCTCCAGGGCATCACCGGCGCCATCGTCGATCCCTTCGCGGCCTATCTGCTCGTGCGCGGCATCAAGACCTTCGCCCTCCGCATGGAGCGGCAGAACGCCAACGCCCAGACGGTGGCGGAGTTCCTCGCCGGCCATCCGAAGGTCGCCGCCGTCCACTACCCCGGGCTGCCCAGCCATCGCGAGCACGCGGTGGCCAAGCGCCAGATGCGCGGCTACGGCGGCGTGGTGTCCTTCGAGGTGAAGGGCGATCTGGACACGGCGGCGCGCGTGGTGGACGCCTGCACCATCCCCCATCTGGCGGTGTCGCTGGGCGGCGTGGAGACCCTCATCGAGCAGCCCGCCATCATGAGCTTCTACGAGCTCACCACCGAGGAGCGCCTGGAGATCGGGATCAAGGACAACCTGATCCGCTACTCCGTGGGTATCGAGGACGCCGACGATCTCGTCGCCGACCTCGCCCAGGCGCTGGACCGGGCGTTCGCGGGCGCCTAGCTACCCGACGACTCGTCCCCTCACCCTTCCCGCGGTCTTCGCTCCAGGGAGAACCCCATGACGCCACTCACCCCCTTCGCCGCCCTTGGCCTCGCGCTGACCCTCGCCGCCACGCCGGTGTCAGCGCAGGAGAAGCTCGATCGCACCGTCCTGCCGATCGCGGAGCCCAAACCACGGACGTATACCGAGCTGGACGCGCGCAAGGCCAAGCCGCCGGCGCGGTTCGAGGTCAAGGCGCCCAGAGGAGCCCCCAACGTCGTGATCGTGCTCATCGACGACATTGGGTTCGGCGGACCCAGCACGTTCGGCGGTCCCATCCGCACGCCGACGCTGGACCAGCTCGCCCAGGGCGGGCTGCGCTTCAACAACTTCCACACGACGGCGCTGTGCTCGCCGACCCGCGTGGCGCTCAAGTCCGGCCGGAACCACCACACCGCCAATGCCGGCTCCATCATGGAAACCGCCACGGCCTTCCCCGGCAATACGGGGCAGATCCCGAACAGCGTGGCGCCTCTCGCGGAGATGCTGCGGCTCAACGGCTACAGCACGGGCGCCTTCGGTAAGTGGCACGAGACCGCCGCGTGGGAGACCAGCGTGTCGGGCCCGTTCGACCGCTGGCCCACCCACCAGGGGTTCGACAAGTTCTACGGCTTCATCGGCGGCGAGACCGACCAGTGGTATCCGCTCATCTACGACGGTGTGATCAAGGTCGATCCGCCGAAGATGAAGGATTACCACTTCACCGTCGACATGACCAACCAGGCCATCAACTGGGTGAAGGCCCAGCAGTCGATGACGCCGGACAAGCCGTTCTTCGTCTACTACGCGACCGGCGCCGTCCACGCGCCGCACCACGTGCCGAAGGAGTGGGCGGACCGGTACAAGGGCCAGTTCGACAAGGGCTGGGACCAGGTCCGGAACGAAACGCTGGAGCGACAGAAGAAACTGGACGTGGTGCCGGCGAACACGCGGCTGGGTGACCGGCCGAAGGACATCAAGGCCTGGGACTCGCTACCCGCCGAGCACCGGCGTCTCTTCGCCCGACAGGCCGAGGTGTTCGCCGGATTCCTGGAGCATACCGACGACCAGATCGGGCGCTTCAAGAAGGCGCTGGAGGACATCGGCGTCCTCGACGACACGCTCTTCATCTACATCGCCGGCGACAACGGGACCAGCGCCGAGGGCGGCTTCGTCGGCATGTACAACGAGATGACCTACTTCAACGGCGTGGCCGAGAAGGTGGAGGATCTCATCCCGCTGATCGACAAATGGGGCGGGCCCGAGACCTTCCCGCACATGGCCGCCGGCTGGGCGGTCGCCTTCGACACGCCGTTCACATGGACCAAGCAGGTGGCGTCGGACTTCGGCGGCACCCGCAACGGCGTGGTCATTCACTGGCCGAAGGGCATCAGGGAGAAGGGAGGCCTGCGCAGCCAGTTCTCGCACGTCATCGACATCGCGCCCACGATTCTCGAGGCCGCCGGTCTGCCTCAGCCCCGGAGCGTCAACGGCGTGGTCCAGACGCCCATCGAGGGCACGAGCATGGTCTATGCCTTCAACAACGCGAAGGCGCCGGAGCGCCACAAGACGCAGTACTTCGAGATGTTCGGCAACCGCGCGATCTA